>MHBB01000112.1 GCA_001803185.1 Legionellales bacterium RIFCSPHIGHO2_12_FULL_35_11 | reverse complement strand
CATGTGCTAAACGTGCAATAATTGATTATTATAATTCGGGCGAATACGAAAAAGATGTAAACTTGGTAGTGCATGATGCCGAGCAATATTTACAAAAAAGACTTGATGAAAATAATATTGCTGGCCAACCACGAAAATTAGCAATAGTGCTTGATATTGATGACACGAGTCTTTCCAATTTTCTTGGAAATAAAAAAAGGGATTTTAGCGGGTTACCTGAATTAATTGAGGAAAGTTACCATGAGGCAAATGCTCCAGCAATAAATCCAGTATTAGGTTTATATAATGAAGCAATTAAAAATAGTGTAACCGTATTTTTTATCTCTTTTAGACCAGATGATGTGCGTTCATATACTGTAACAAATTTGCAAAAATCAGGTTATTACGGATGGTCAGAATTATATTTACCAAATAATGAAGAGATCAAATTACCAGCCCAAGCTTATAAAACGGCAGTACGTGAAATGCTGACGAAAAGCGGATACGACATCATTCTAAATATTGGTGACCAAGATAGCGACCTTGATGGTGGCTACGCTGAACATGTTGATAAGCTCCCCAACCCTTTGTATTCAACCTCTAAGACATGTGAAAATAAGGCTTGTTTATAGTGCTGTGATGGGCTGAGAGGGAAATGCATTTTTTAATCTCAGCCCAAATTATTTTTTCAGAATTATTGGTTGTGTATAGCACTAAACTGCTCTACAATCCTTGGCTTAGCAAAAAGCGCTTTTAAATTTAGGACTTCACTGCACATGAATAAAACTACCATCTACTTTTTGTTTCTTCTACTAAGCCTAAGTCAAATTTTTTGTCCTGTTTTAGCTTCTAATAAAAAGTTAGAACAAAACTCTGTTTTTCAGGTCGCAACAATAGGTTCCTTAGCACTAGCAGTCTATGATGGAAATTATGACTATGGCAGTTTAATGAAACATGGCAATTTCGGCGTAGGAACTTTTCTTGATTTAAATGGTGAAATGGTAGCAATCGATGGAAATTTTTATCAAATTGAATCAAGCGGAAAACTTAAATCTGTTAATGCAAAACAGATTGTCCCATTTGCTGAGGTCACTTTTTTTAAACCTACTGACCTGCCCCGGGATTTCCAAACCAATCTAATTTAGAGATAATGCCCCTCAAATGAGGGCATTGTATGAAAAAGAGTCGATATTCAGAGGAACA
>MHBB01000111.1 GCA_001803185.1 Legionellales bacterium RIFCSPHIGHO2_12_FULL_35_11 | reverse complement strand
AGTAACTTCAGGTAAAGTAGAAAGTAACTCACTCATTTTCTCATAGGGTGTCAAGTAATTGAGACATTTTCTGGGAGTTGAGTTCAGTCTTCGCTCAATTTCCTCAATCTGTTCATCGGTGTAATTATCGATGCTTGTTCCCTTTGGTATGAATCTTCTAATGCGCAGGTTCATGTTTTCAACCCCACCTTTTTCCCAAGAATGGTAGGCATGGCAAAAATATATGGTTAACTCTAAGTCCTGTGATATCTCCTGATGTTTAGAGTTTTCAGATCCATTGTCTGTTGTCAAAGTCAGTCTGGCTTCTTTGGGAAATATTCCCAATCTTCTAATCAACGCGTCTTTTTTAGTGACAGCCAGTCTGTTTGAAAGCTTGGTTAAAACTGTATACCTTGATAATCTTTCAATGCTAACAGACAGGGCAGTTTTGTCTGTTGTTTTACCTCCTAAATTATCTGTTTCCCAGTCCCCCACTCTTGAGCGTAAAGATACTACCTCAGGTCTTAAATCAATTGATATTGAGCCTGGAATCTTGGAATCCCTGTGTACTGACCTGCCATTCTTGTGCATCCTCTTTTTTCTGCTCAGAGTCAGATATTGCCAGAGAGCAAATTTCCTTCCCTTCTTTGAGTAGATATATCTGTAAATGGTTTCATAGCTGATTTCTTCTTCAGGATGAACCCGTTTAATCCTACCGGCGATTTCATCAGGAGTCCAGGAGAAAGGTGGTTTTAAATGTTCCCTGACATACAGGAATACCTTAGGGTTTTTAAGCGGAGCTTTGATTCTTTGTTTTAAAGCTCTTTTCTCAGATTTAACCTGAGCTTTACAGGGGATATATTCAAAACTTAAATACTCATTTGATACTTTACCATGGCCTGTTTTGTTACGCGTTAATTCCCTGGAAATTGTCCCGACATTTCTTTTTAACTTTTTAGCAATATTCTGCAAACTTAATCCAAGCTGACTAAAACCAAATATCCTCTCTCTTTCTTCCAAGCTTAAATGCTTGTAAGTCATAAATTAAATACACCTCCTTCAGGTACTAAATTTTACCTGAAGTGTTGCACTTCGTTTATGAATGTATCTATTGCTTGTCAGAGAAGATTGAGTAGAATTTTCCTTCAGATAGGCTTTTTGCAGCTTCCTCTGCACTAAAAACTCTGCCATTCATGCAAAGATAAAC
>MHBB01000110.1 GCA_001803185.1 Legionellales bacterium RIFCSPHIGHO2_12_FULL_35_11 | reverse complement strand
ATGGATATAGATCCGTGTGGATAAGGCCATGGCCACGCTTGGGTCATAAAGGTTTTATTTAATGCAATTATAATTTTTTATTTTTTTGTAAAAAATATTTTGACATCGTGGAGATATTATGAGAAATTAGTCGTGTAGTTTACTTTATTCAGTCACAAAAAAGTTTTTTCTGCGCTACTTACACACTTTAAATGACACCGCCTATGTTGGGCCTTGGCCCAACATAGTGAGGTTTCATAGCTTGTTTTTCTTGTTATCTATTCGTTTTATGTATAATCTGTCTACAAAGGAATTGTTGAGATCTAACCAAGTGAATTACCGCCGAATATTTGTACCGGGCGCAAGCTACTTTTTTACGTTAACATTGCAAGAATGTCAAATCCGTTCTGTTCTAACCTTTGCATCCTTTGCCTCATAAAATAAAATGAGGCATTTGATCATTTTGTTCGATATTAGTCAAATTAAATATGATTTGTTGGGCCAAGGCCAAACCTACGCCTCATTGATTAAATTTTGATGCGACAGCCGTGCTTTTTATTAACTTATTGTATTTGAATTCTTAAATGTGCAAATATTTCATTGGATTAACAGGTTGACCTTGTTTTCTAATTTCAAAATGCAATCCATAATAGCTATGACCAACTAATCCAATTTCAGCTATCACAGCTCCAACATGAACATATTGGCCTTCTTTGACTAGATTTTTTGCATTATTTCCGTAAGCAGTTAAATAATTATTATCATGTTTTAGGATGATTAAATTTCCATAATTTGCTAATCCTTGACCAGAATATGCGACTGTCCCACTACTAGCCGCATAAATTTTATCACCTTTTTTACCGGCAATATTAATTCCCTTTCTACCGAAATTAGGCGAGAAATTTTCAACTACTCTACCTTTTGCCGGTAGTACCCAATGATCCGTTGGATTTTTATATACTTTAAAAGTAACTGGTGCTTTGACTTGTACCTGTGGCGTATATTTAGGTTTCACAGGATGTGATTTTAGTTTTATAACTTGGCCAACTGATAAAATATACGGGCTTCGCAGGTGATTGTAGTTAGCTAAATCACGATAATCTAAATCATATCGAAATGCTATAGAGTAAAGCGTATCGCCTTTTCTAACTATGTAACCATTAGAGCTAGAACTAAACGGCCGCCAGTTGGATTCTACAACTGGAGCTAAGTCATTTCTTGCTCCGCAGGATATTAAGCCAATTAAGACGAAACCTATAATTAATTTACGCATAGACTGCTAAACTCATAACTGCGGAATATATATCCATTTGTAAATAAAGTAGCATAGCAACATTGATAGTAATAAAGTATAACCAATTATATCAACATAGCGTCGAAGATTCTTTTCTATCGAGTCACCGGCGTAATATAAAATACCAGAGACTAAGAAGAACCGAACTCCTCGGCCAATTATAGACCCTAAAATAAACACAAACATTGGCACATTCATAGCCCCGGCTGTTATTGTGAATACTTTATATGGAAAAGGAGTGAAGCCAGCTAATACCACTAACCATAAGCTACTATGACTTAACCACTCGCGTAATTTTAAATAATGAGTAGAAAATGAGGAAGCCATGATATAAGGCTCTACAAAAGTAATAGCGTATTTTCCGATGTAATAACCAAAAACACCACCGGCTACTGAAAATAATGTGGCAATAAAAGCATAGTACCAGGATTTATGTGGAGTAGCTAACCCCATGCTTATTAACATCATATCTGGTGGAATAGGGAAAAATGACGACTCCACAAAAGATACACCAGCTAAATAATACCTAGCATGCCTGTGCCCAGACCAAAAAATTGTGCGATCGTATAAGTAAGAAAAAAGTTTCATGGTTTTAATTTAATTCCATCAATCCAAGAAGATACAGTATCAAAAACTTTATAATTCGTCATGTCAAGATGAATTGGAGTAATTGAAACAAAACCTCGTTTAACGGCAAAAAAGTCTGTGCCAGGACCAGCATCTGCTTCTTCACCAGGTTGACCTATCCAAAAAATATCTCTGCCACGCGGATCTTTAAGCTTTTGAGTGGTTTCGGCCGCATGTCTTGTGCCTAATCTAGTAATCTCAAACCCCTTAATTTCAGCTACAGGTAAATCAGGAATATTAACATTCAGCATAGTACGCGATGGTAATTGATTGTGTAATACTTGCATGGCAATTTGCTTAGCAATTTGCGCTGCACTTTCAAAATGTTTAACCTCATGACTTACAGAAGAGAAGGCAATTGCTGGTAGACCTAAATTGCAACCCTCCATTGCTGCCGCGATAGTTCCTGAGTACAATACGTCGTCTCCTAAATTAGCCCCATCATTTACTCCAGATAAAACAATGTCATATTTTTTATCAAAATATCCTGTTAAAGCTAAATGAACACAGTCAGTAGGAGTTCCATCAACGCTATGCGAACCATTTGCTAATTTCCTTACGCGCAGTGGGTTTAATAGAGTTAATGAGTTACTAGCGCCACTACGATTTCGTTCTGGTGCGATAACGTCTACATCAGCGATACAACTTATTGCGGAACTAAGAGCCTCTATTCCAGGAGCTAGAACACCGTCATCATTGCTAATTAGAATATTCATTAGTTATTTCCAGTAATAAAAATCTAATTGTACCTGAAAAAAACTTATTTTGTTCGGAAGAAATAAAATTTTCATAAAATATTAGCAATTATTAATAAAATCGGATAGCTTTATAAATAAGTCATTTTTTCTAGGTGAATATTGTGGATAAAAAAGAATCAGTTGCTGAAGATGATGCTCTTGAAAATGAAAGTATTACTCAAGAAATGCTAGAAAAAGATAATTTTGATGATGGTATAGAGCTTGATCTGGATGATTCTCATGATGAATTAGAGAAGGATGAGCCTGATTTTAGTGATAAAGAGGCTTTCCCAACATATCAACATGGCGGAAAAAGATTAGCCAAAAATTTAGACGCAACACAATTGTATCTAAATGAAATAGGTTTTTCGCCGTTATTAAGTGCAGAAGAAGAAGTTCATTATGCTAAGCTTGCCTTAAAAGGAGATGATGCTGCAAGAAAAAGAATGATTGAGTCTAATTTAAGGATAGTAGTTAAAATATCCAGAAGATATTTACACAGAGGCTTACCTTTGCTCGACTTGATTGAAGAAGGTAATTTAGGCTTAATGAAGTCAGTTGAAAAGTTTGATCCAGATAGAGGGTTTAGGTTTTCTACTTATGCCACTTGGTGGATAAGACAAACTATTGAGCGCGCTATTATGAATCAAACAAGAACCATTCGTTTGCCAATTCATGTTTTAAAAGAATTAAATGTATATTTGCGGGCTGCAAGACAACTAACTCAAAAGCTAGATCATGAGCCAACGCCAGAAGAAATTGCAGACATGCTAGATGTGCCTATTGAAGATGTAGAAAAACTATTTTGTTTAAATGATAAAGTTACATCATATGATAATACGATAGGGCATGATGAAGGTAAGTCATTACTAGATACTATTCCAGATGAAAATAGCGTAAACCCTGCAGTCCTTCTAACTGATGAAAGTTTGCGCGGGCAAATAGAAGAGCTATTGGATGAGCTTAGTTATAATCAATGCCAAGTTATCTCTAGAAGATTTGGTTTGCGAGGATTTGAAAAGGCCACTTTAGAGGAGGTTGGTGAGGAGATTAACTTAACTAGAGAACGTGTTAGACAAATTCAGGTGGAGGCCCTTAAAGAACTAAGAAAGCTTCTCGAAAGGACTGGATTATCGCAAAGCGACTTATTTTAGGAATTTTATGATTAAAATTCTTGCCAGCAATCAGTGTAATTTGTTTGTCTTGCCTTATTTTCATATGCTGTTTCTGTGTAAAGCCAAGGGTCTTTTGCCTCCAACATAAAGGCCAACGTATCTTTATAATAGTCTGGTTGTAAATCTTGCTTAACGGCTTGGGTATAAGTTGCGGCGTCTGGTCCGTGAGGTGTCATGCAGTTGTGAATACTTATTCCTCCAACCTCAAAACCGTCAGATTTTGCATCATAAACTCCAGTAACTAATCCCATGAATTCGCTCATAATATTCCTATGAAAATACGGCGGGCGAAAAGTGTTTTCAGCAACCATCCATCTTGGTGGAAATATCACGAAGTCTAAATTAGCAACGCCAGGAATTTCGCTTGGAGAAGTTAGA
This sequence comes from Legionellales bacterium RIFCSPHIGHO2_12_FULL_35_11, assembly GCA_001803185.1. Lineage (GTDB taxonomy): Bacteria > Pseudomonadota > Gammaproteobacteria > Legionellales > Legionellaceae > 2-12-FULL-35-11. Next base: position 1,013 of record MHBB01000110.1, on the reverse strand, counting down.
ACGGTAAAAATAGAAGGGTCAGGATGGTCGAAGCTTACAGTATTAATCGTGTTAAATAACGACAAATCATAAGAATAAGGAGCATAGTTCCCATGCCAAGCAATGATATTAATTGGGGATGTATTGTTTTTCGAAATCCACAAGTTATGTTGGTACTTACAAATTAAAGTTACATCTTTAGTATCTTCTATAGATGCAGTTGGATATAGAAAATGGCGGGGGTTTGCTAAACCACTAGTGCCAATTGGTCCTAGTTCTGGTAGAGTCAAAGGAAGTCCTTGATTTTCGCATAAATATCCAGATGAAAAGTTACTTTTAAGTTCTATTCTAAAAGCTATGCCACGAGGAATTACGGCGATTTTACCTGGAGAAATTTCAAGCTTGCCAAATTCCGTAACTAAAATAATATCCCCATTATACGGAATAAAGAGTAGTTCACCATCGTAATTATTGAAATATTTTTTATTCATAGATAAATTACATTGATAGATGTATGAATTAGCATGGTTATTTCCAGCAATGTGGACTAATCCATCTATAAAATCAGTGGCATCAGTTGGCTTTTCAAATGCTGACCAACGCTTAGCATTTGGCGATTGGAGCTTTGCAAAAGACTCATTAATAGATTTTTGCATTGGTTCATAATTAAAATGCTTAACAGAAGGACTTTTTCTATATACCCAAGAATGAAAGTTTGTATGTCTTGGTCTGGTGAAAGCACTTCCACTTATTTGTTCAGGGAATAAATCATGTTTACATATTTGCGGGGAATTTTGATGAAGAGGAAGTGCTCCTGGAATGGCTTCAGTTTGATGATAGTTACCAAATCCAGATAAATACATAGCACAACCCCTTTGCAATAATCGTAAATCACATAATTATTATACCTAAGCCTACTTAAAACGCAATTCAGTTATAAAAAACGGGTGTGATTAAAACTGCGGTCAATTGAAAGATGCCGTCATTGCGAGGAGCGCAGCGACGAAGCAACCCAGAGGTTACGAAGAAAAGAG
>MHBB01000109.1 GCA_001803185.1 Legionellales bacterium RIFCSPHIGHO2_12_FULL_35_11 | reverse complement strand
CACTCGCAATGACGGCATGTATGCCTTTATGTTTACATTGTAAACTATTCATGCGTAGGCCCTGATTGCTAAACGGACCCTAGCTAATCTTGATTTTTTTCTCCACTGTCAAGATGAAGAAATTTTATGGCGCAAGCATAAATGTTTAAGATGATAACACCTTTCGGTGTCAGCTGATATATTTCTCCTTTTTGCGTCAAATAACTGCCGTAGGTTAAATCATTAAATCGTTTATCAATTATTCCTGGAACATCATATTTTTTAAACATTTCGTCACGCGAAATAGAGTGTTTTGGTTCCTTATTTATGATCATTAGCATCCGAAAAGTAATTGATCTATCGGCAGTAAAATAAAACTCCATATAACCTAAAAATAAAAATCCATAAAACAGGGCACTAAGAAGAGGGTAGACAAATTTTTTCATTTTAAGATCATCAATCTTTAACTTTTCTTGAAACCACTTTTCTTCTGGCAAATATCTTAAAATTAAGGCAAGTAAAATTAATCCAAAAGTAGCAGTCCAAAGAATACTATTAGTTTTATCTATTGGCATTAGATAATGAAAATCTAAGAAATGTGCTATTAGGAAAAATAAAAAAGCAATGATCGCTGCTAATGTGGCTCGTAACATAAATGCATTTATTTAAAAAATTTGAAATTCAGCTTAATATACTAACATCATCGCGTCAATTCTTTTTAAGAACACTATAAAAAAAACCATCCATATTTTCGATATTTTGCTGTAAATTTTGTTTTAGATAATTAGGAAGGATTTGATAGCCAAAATCAGTTATTTTCCCAAACGGTTTTAGAGTAGTTATACATTCACAGTCTTCATGATTTTGGACAAATTTAGCAATTTGCATGTCATTTTCTTCTGGCAAAATTGAGCAGGTTGCATAAACTAGCTTGCCTCCAGGAGTAAGTAATGGCCAAAGAGTATTTAGTAAACTTTGTTGAACTTTTTGGATTTCAATTATTTCCTCTTCTGAGCGTAATATTTTAATATCTGGATGGCGGCGAATAACACCTGTTGCGGAGCATGGAGCATCAAGTAAGATTCTGTCAAAAAGAGTTCCATCCCACCATTTTTTTGGGTTATTAGCATCTGCAACCATAAGTTTGGAAGCTACACCTATTCTTAAAAAATTTTCTTGTACTCGCGCTAACCGATTTTTTTCAAGATCAATAGCAAGCAAGCTCGATAAATTTGGTATTGTTTCTAAAATATGACAGGTCTTTCCCCCAGGGGCACAACAAGCATCTAGAACTTTAAGGTTTGGTTTTAAGTCTAAAAAGTCTACCGCAAGTTGAGCGGCAAGATCTTGGACGCTAACTTCTCCTTCTTGAAACCCAGGTAATTCAGTTACATTAGTTGGTTTATCCAGAATTATTGCTGTAGGCACTATTTTACTTAATGAGCCAAATAAGTTTTTAGAGTTTAGTTTTTTTAAGTAATCAATTGTTGAGGTTTTTCTATTATTAACCCTTAAAGTCATTGGTGGATGAGCATTATTGGCATGCAGAATTGTATGCGCATCTTCTGGGTATGTGTTAAGAATTTTTTCAATAAACCATTCTGGATGAGAGGTAGTAAATATAATATTTTTTGCATATTTTTGTTCTATTGATGTTTTCTTCCGACAGAAATTTCTTAAAATAGCATTTACTAATCCTTTAGCCCAAGTTTTATTTATTTTGGCAACAAGCTCTACTGTTTCTTTTACAACCGCATATTCTGGGATATTTAAAAAATCTAATTGATACAAGCCAATTAAAATTGCTAAATAGATGTCTATATCTTTCTCTTTAGGTTTTTTAGATAGTAACTCATTTGCTATTATTTCTAGGCGATAGAAATATCGGCATACTCCAAAACAAATTTCTTTTGTTAAAGGTGTTGAGTTATTATTTTTAAATAATACAGAAAGGTTTTTTTTCTGGGTAAATAGAGCAACTAGGATATTTAAACTATCTAATCTTTCCGATTTTTTCATAAAAATACTTGCCCAACTTGTAACGATGTTTGGTTAGAATTTAAATAGTCGCTAATAGCTATAGTATTTTTTCCTGGGAATTTAATTTTTTCAATAAGGATTGATTTTTCTTTAGTGCTTACTAGCATACCTTGTTTAGATATTTCTAAAATTGTGCCAGGTTGTTGGTTACTTTGATTATGAACAACGTTTGCTTGAATAATTTGTAGATTTAGTCCGTTTAGGATTGCATAAGCTAATGGCCATGGATTGAAAGCTCTAATTTGTTGATTGATTTTTTGAGCTGAATTATTCCAGATAATTTTTCCGTCTTCTTTTTTTATTTTACCAGCATAAGTTGCTAAGCTTGAGTTTTGTTTTATTGGTATAGCTTTATAATTTTGAATGTTATGTATGGTTTCCAGGAGAGGGTTTATTGCAATTCTAGCTAGTTTGTCATGCAAAGTACCAGTTGTGTCATCATCGGAGATTTTACAAGCGGTTATTTGGTAATAATCCCCAGTATCCATTCCTTTATCCATTTGCATAATTGCAACACCTGTTTCTTCGTCGCCGTTTAAAATAGCATTATGAATCGGAGAAGCTCCTCGCCATTTTGGGAGAATGGAGGCATGAACATTTACACACCCAAAAGTTGGGATATTAAGAACTTCTGTTGGGAGAATTAAGCCATAAGCTATAACAACCATAAGATCTGGTTTCAATGCTTGTAATTCGGAAATTGCTGCTTGAGATTTAAAATTTACTGGTTGATTAACAAGGATATTATGTTCTAGAGCCCAGGTTTTTATGGCAGAAAATTTTAACTTTCTGCCACGACCAGCAGGCCTATCTGGTTGAGTGTAAACTGCTACAATTTGATGCTCACTATTTTGCAGAGCAGATAGACATGGCAGACCGAACTCTGGAGTCCCAGCAAAAACTATACGCAAAAATTTATTATTTTTGGTAGAGTTTCGAAAGAAGTCTATTGGTGAACTTGGATACGGCTGATTACTCATTGATTCTCATTTTGTCTGATAAATTTGGTAGATTTTTTTCTGGCTAAATTTCTTTTAAGTGGAGATAAGAGGTCTATATATAATTTACCATTAAGATGGTCTATTTCATGTTGAATACACTCGCCAAGCAATCCTGAAGCTGTTAACTCGTATGGCTTGCCATTTCGGTCTAAAGCTTGCATAGTTACTGTTTTAGCTCGTTGTACTTTATCAGATACACCAGGGACAGATAAACATCCTTCAGTATATTCTTCTTTACCTTGTGCTTCAGTTATTTCAGGATTAATAAGGACGTATTGCTGAGATTTATCTCCAATCACGTCAATAACGGAAAGCTGAATATTAAGCCCTATTTGTGGTGCAGCGAGTCCAACTCCTCTAGCGTAATACATTGTTTCAAACATGTCATCTATTAGTGTTTGAAGCTTATCATCGAAATCAGTAATTTTTTTTGAAACTTTTCTAAGTCTTGGGTCTGGTAGGTAGATTATTTTATGAATAGTCATTTTAAAAAATTTAAAAAGAAGATATTTTACATATTATCGCTAATTGTCTGTCATTCTGCAACAAGTTCAGGTTGACAGTATCTTGTCTTTTATGAAATTATACCGTGGTACTTTTTTAGAGTACCAAAAAATGTTAAATGGAATGCAAACATGACAGCCAATACTCGTTGCCTGCTGGCTCTAAATCAAATCAATGGACTTGGTCCTAAGACCATTTTAAAGTGTTTGGCTAGATGGCCAAATTTAGTCGAATTATTTAATTTATCTTTTGTTGAATTGTTGGCGGTAGGTTTTTCTGAAAGTATCGCAAAGCGTATTTATCAGTTTAATTTAAATATCATAGATAATGATTTTTATTGGCAAGCAAAAGAACCTAATCGTAAAATTATTACTTGGTTAGATGAAGATTATCCTGCTTTATTAAGGGAAATTCCTAGTCCACCAATAGTATTATATCTTAAAGGTGATAGTTCTGCGCTACATAAGCTAGCCATTGCTATAGTTGGCACCAGAAAGCCGTCAATAAGTGGTCATGAGAATGCTAGAAAATTCGCTTTTGCTTTGGGGGAAAGAGGAGTAGTAGTCGTTTCCGGTTTGGCCCTTGGAGTTGATACCCAGGCACACATTGGCTGTTTAGATGCAACAGGAATAACTATAGCCGTGTTAGGTACGGGAATTGATGTTATTTATCCAGGACGAAATGTTAATCTGGCTAATAAAATTGGAAATAATGGCTTACTAATCAGTGAGTTTCCATTAAAAACAGCGCCAAAAGCTGGACATTTCCCTAGAAGAAATCGTATAATAAGTGGACTTTCTTTGGCAACATTGGTTGTTGAAGCGGCGATTAGAAGTGGTTCATTGATAACTGCTCGTTTCGCATTAGAGCAGAATAGGGACGTATTTGCTATTCCTGGTTCTATTCAAAATATGCAAGCACAAGGCTGTAATTATTTGGTTCAGCAAGGAGCCAAACTAATCACATCTATTGACGATATACTAGATGAGCTGAACTTATCTAGTGTAACTAATATCTCTAACGAGATAGTTCAGAAAACGGTACCAAAAAATAAGTTAACATGCGAGAATAATAGTTTGGTAAAATATATTGGATTTGAGTTAACGAGTGTTGATCAGATTGTTGTTAGGAGTGGCAAGTCTCTTAATGATGTAGTACGTGATTTAGCTGAACTGGAATTAGAGGGCATTGTTGGTGCGGTGCCTGGCGGGTATATGAGGTATAAATAATGAAGGATAATTTATTCGATTTGCTATTAAGCTTATTTGAAAAAACTCTAGATCAGCTCAAGGAAAAAAAGCAAACTTTGGATTTATTAGAAGATCCTAACTTTGGGAATGTTGAAAAATCTGCTTCTGAGTCAGAGGATCTGAAATCTGAAAAGAAAAAGGTTGCTGTTGCTGTCCAAATATTTAAAAATGCCAGTCCTGATTCCACTAGAGTGTTTACAGAGTATGAGCGTCTGAAGCTAACAAAAGCCAGTTATCAATTTATAATGCGAATAGCTTCATTAAATGTAATTTCTTTTGAGTCATTAGAGCTTATAATCAATAGATTGTTTTTCTCAGAGTCAAGATATGTTTCTCTTCAAGAAACAAAATGGACTATTCGAAATACTCTTGCGTCAAATATGGACGCAGAGCAGCAAGCTTTTCTAGAGTTAGTGCTTTATAGTCAAGAAGATGGTATTTCATTGCATTGATAAACTATTTGGTATATGGTGTGCCGTGCTAAAAAACTAGTTGAGGAGCGTAGTTCAGATGAGCAAATACTTGGTTATTGTAGAATCACCAGCCAAATGCAAAACCATCCAAAAGTATCTTGGAAATGATTACCAAGTATTAGCATCTTACGGACATGTGCGTGATTTACCCGCGAAAAAAGGTTCAGTTAATCCTGATGCTGCATTTGCTATGACTTACAGCACTATAGAAAGAAACGCAAGGCATGTTGATGCTATTGCAAAGGCTTTAAAAAACTCTGAAGTATTGTTGCTAGCAACTGACCCTGATAGAGAAGGAGAAGCTATTTCTTGGCATGTGTATGAGCTAATGCAGGCCAAAAAACTATTAAAAGATAAAGAAGTAAAACGTATTTTTTTTAATGAAATTACTAAATCAGCAATCCAAGAAGCTATAAATAATCCACGTGAAATTTCCATGGATCTTGTAAATTCCCAGCAAGCGAGGCGCGCCCTTGATTATTTAGTAGGGTTTAATCTATCTCCTCTGTTATGGAAAAAAATAAGAAGAAATTTATCTGCTGGGAGAGTACAAAGCCCGGCTTTGCGTTTGATTTGTGAGCGCGAAGAAGAAATTGAACGATTTGTTTCTAGAGAGTATTGGCAATTAAATGCAAAATGCGAACAAGAATCTTCTCAGTTTGAAGCACGATTAACTCATTTTAAACAAGAAAAACTATCGCAATTTAGTATTGTGGATGCTGGTTTAGCAAATGAAATTCAATCTGAATTAGTTAAAATATCAAACGGATTTTTACTTGTTGATAGTGTAGAAAAAAAACAACGTAAACGTAATCCATCAGCTCCATTTATTACTTCAACAATTCAACAAGAAGCGGCTAGAAAATTAGGTTTTACTGCCAGAAAAACAATGATGGTAGCTCAGCAGCTATACGAGGGTATTGATATTGGCTCTGGAACTATGGGGCTAATTACTTATATGCGAACAGACTCCGTTAATATTTCAATGGAGGCAGTGCATGAAATCAGAGACTATATTTCTGAGAAATATGGTAATAGTAATTTACCAAGTTCTCCAAGAGTATTTAAAACTAAATCCAAAAATTCGCAAGAAGCTCATGAGGCAATTCGCCCTACATCTATCAAACGTACGCCAGCTATGGTTGAAAAATCTTTAACCCCAGACCAGTTTAAACTTTATAGCTTAATTTGGAAGAGGATATTAGCTTGTCAAATGGCAGAGGCTTTAATCGACACTGTTGCCTGTGATTTAAGTTGTGGGCCTGGAAATATGTTTCGAGCAAATGGGTCTGTTGTTGTTTTTCCAGGATTTTTAGCTGTATATGAGGAAGGTTTAGATGATGAAAAAGATGATGGAAAAACCACAAGTACCTTGTTGCCGGCCTTAAAAGTTGGCGATAAAGTTAAGTTGTTGGACATTGAAGCTAAACAACATTTTACTGAGCCACCTCCTAGATATTCAGAGGCATCCTTAGTTAAAGCATTAGAAGAATTTGATATTGGCCGGCCATCAACTTATGCGTCGATTATTCATACTTTGCAAAGTAGGGAGTATGTTGTAGTTGAAAAGAAAAGATTTTTCCCAACCGATGTAGGAAGAATTGTTAGCAAATTTTTAACTGAATATTTTACAAAGTATGTAGATTATAAGTTTACCGCAGATCTAGAAGATACTTTAGATGCTATTTCGCGAGGAGAGCGAGAGTGGATTCCTGTTTTAGAGGACTTTTGGCGTCCATTCATTGATCAAATTCATAAGATTGATGAAACTGTGCAAAGGAAAGATGTTACCTCCGAAGAGCTTACAGATACTTGTCCTAAATGCACTAAGATTTTATCTATTCGGCTTGGAAAAAGAGGTAGATTTATTGGATGTACTGGCTATCCAGAGTGTGATTATACCCAGGATATAGCTTCTTCAGTAAAAGAAAAAGTTGAGGACGAAGTAGTTGGGGGAAGAGTTTGCCCTGATTGCTCGAGCCACTTACTAATTAAAGCTGGAAAATATGGGAAATTTATCGGTTGCTCTAAATATCCAGATTGTAAGTTTATAGAGCCAATTGAGAAGCCGGAGGATACCAAAGTAAAATGTGCGAATTGTCATTCTGCTACTATCTTTAAAAGGAAATCTCGTCGCGGGAAAATATTTTACTCTTGCGCTTCATATCCAAAATGTGATTATGCTCTATGGAATGAGCCAATTGACAAACCTTGTCCTAAATGTGCGTGGCCGATATTAACGATTAAAGAAACTAAACGATCTGGCAAGCAGATTGTTTGTCCTCATCAGGGGTGTGATTATATTGTTAATTGTGACGTTCTTCTAAAATAGCGACGCTTGGAAGTTTTTTGCCCTCCAAATATTCAAGGAATGCCCCGCCACCTGTTGAAATATAAGATAATTGATCGGTTAAATTATACATATCAATCGCAGCTAAAGTATCTCCGCCACCAGCAATACTAAAAGCCTCACTATTGGCAACAGCAATTGCAAGCGCTCGTGTACCGTAACTAAACTGTGGAAACTCAAATACGCCAAGAGGACCGTTCCATATGATTGTTTTTGCTGATTCTAATATTTCAATGTAAGTAGCAACAGTTTCTGGACCCACATCCATAATCATGTCATCAATTGCGACTTTAGCTAAGGATTTATTATATGCCGGACAAGTTTTTTGAAATGATTTGCCAACTACCACATCAGTTGGTAACACAACCGAGCATCCTGCTTCTTTTGCTAATTCTAAAATTTCATTTGCTTCGGTAAGCAAATCATTTTCACAAAGAGAAACTCCGATTTCTTTTCCGCTAGCTTTTAGAAAAGTATTTGCTATTCCACCTCCGGGGATCAGTACATCGACTTTTTTTACTATTTGTTTTAGCAGGGTGAGTTTAGATGAAACTTTTGCTCCGCCAATTATACCAATAATAGGTTTCTCAGGATTTTTTAAAACTCTTTCTAAGGCTTTTAATTCGCGCATTAATAATGGCCCAGCAACAGCTATTTTTGCATATTTTGCTACACCGCATGTTGATGCTTGCGCTCGATGTGCAGTACCAAAAGCATCCATTATAAAAATATCACATAAGTTGGCTAGTTTTTTTGATAATTCAGGGTCGTTATCAGTTTCACCATTATTAAACCGAACATTTTCACATAATACTAGTTCACCTGGCTCAAGAGATAGACCTTCAAGATAATCTGTAGCAAATCTAACAGGATAATTTAGGTGTTGTGCAAGATAATTAGCAACAGGTTCTAAGGAATAGTTTTTATCAAACACCCCTTCAGCAGGTCTGCCTAAATGTGACATAACAATTACAGATGCCCCTGATTCCAGAGCCATTTGGATAGTTGGAATAGCGGCTTGCAATCTTTGGTCGCTAGTTATAATGCCATCTTTAATTGGAACATTTAGGTCTTCTCTAATTAATACTCTCTTTCCACGTAAGTCCACGTCACACATACTTAAGAGGCTCATCTAAACTCCTATATATTCATCATAAATAGGGCGGTATCTAACATACGGTTAGAAAACCCCCATTCGTTATCATACCATGCAATAACTTTTACTAAATCTCCGATTACTCTGGTTTGAGTTAAATCGAAAACAGCGGAAGCTGGGTAGTGGTTAAAGTCACAAGAAACTAGAGGTTCATTATTCACATGTAACACATCATTCGCTGCATTTTGCATAATTTCATTAATTTCAGCAACTGTTGTTGACCTTTTTGGTGTAAAAGTGAAGTCTATTGTAGAAACGTTATTTGTTGGTACTCGCATTGCAAATCCATCAAGTAATCCGGCTAATTCTGGTAAAACAAGGCCAACAGCAGATGCTGCGCCAGTTTTGGTTGGAATAATTGACAAGGCAGCTGCTCTGGCACGGTGTAAATCTTTGTGGTTCGAGTCTAATAACATTTGATCTTTAGTGTAAGCATGAATTGTATTTAAAATACCATATTTAATTCCAATGTTATCATGCAATGGTTTTACAACTGGCGCTAGACAATTTGTTGTGCAAGAGGCATTTGATACAACTGTATCAGAAACTTTAAGAGTATGATGATTTACACCATAAACAATAGTTGCATCTACATCTTTTCCAGGAGCAGATATTAATACCTTTTTTGCCCCAGCTTCAACATGAAGCATGGCATCAGATTTACTAGTAAATTTTCCAGTACACTCTAAGACTAGATCTACATTTATGTCTAGCCATGGAAGTTTTCTTGGGTCTCTTTCGGAAACAATTTTTATATGGTGTCCATCAATAATCAAATTTTCCCCAGAAATTTCTACTTTACTAGAAAATCTTCCATGAGTACTGTCATATTTTGTTAAATGAGCAGTTGTATTTATACCAGAGCAATCATTTATAGCAACAACATTAAAATCATTTTGTCTGTTATATTCAAAAATTGATCTTAAAACACAGCGGCCGATGCGGCCATATCCGCTAATAGCAATACGTATAGTCATAATTATTTTCCTTTTACAAGAAGTCAGGTTAATAGTTTTAACTAACTCCCATTTTAAGTTCTTGTTCGTGATTCTCAACCGCATGTAAAATTGTTAAAACAGTTTTTTCTACCGTTAATCCATAATAGTTATATAATTCTTTAGCTGGAGCAGATTTTCCAAAACTATCAATTCCTAAAACATACCCATCTAGCCCGACAAATTGGTACCAATAAGCTTTGGCTGATGCCTCAATAGCTATTCTTTTACGAATTGATTTTGGTAATACTTGTTCTTGATATGTAAGATCTTGAGATAGGAAAACTTCCACACAAGGCATAGAAACTACTCTAGCATTAATTCCTTTTTCTTGAACTATTTTGGCGCTTTCTATGGCTATTTGGAGCTCAGAGCCTGTAGCAATTAAAATTATATCTGGTTTAGTTATATTTTCATTAACGATATAGCCACCCTTTTTTACATTTTCTATGTTGCTTTCACTATGATTTATTACTGGTAGAGTTTGCCTTGATAATAATAAGCAAGAAGGACCATTATGATGTTCTATAGCGCTTTGCCAAGCTATGGCTGTTTCCATTAAGTCTGCTGGTCGCCATACGCGCAAGTTGGGTGTCATTCTTAACATTGCTGCATGTTCAATTGGTTGATGCGTTGGTCCATCTTCACCTAAACCTATAGAATCATGCGTAAAAACATAAATTACTCTTTTTTTCATTAATGCGGTCATTCGTATGGCGTTACGTGCATAGTCAGAAAAAACTAAAAAAGTTCCTATATAAGGGATGAATCCGCCATGCAGGGCCAAACCATTTGCAATAGCTGCCATGCCAAATTCTCTGACGCCATAGTTTAAGTAGTTGCCAGAAAAATCTTTTGTGTTAATTGCTTTAGTTCCCGACCAGTTAGTATTGTTAGAGCAGGTTAGGTCTGCTGAGCCACCAAAAAGTTCAGGAAGAATTGATGCAAAAAATTCAATGGAGTTTTGAGAGGCTATTCTGGTGGCAGCTGGTTTTGCGTTTAATGCACAAGTATTAATGAATTCATTTGTTGTCTTTTGCCATTTATCTGGAAGATCACCATTAATTCTTCTTAAAAACTCAAAATAAAGAGTAGGGTTTTGTTTTTGATAATTAAAAGCTATAGACAGCCATTTTTGTTCATCAGCATTTCCTTTTTTTAGGTGATTCCACCTTGCATAAATATCTTCTGGAATTTCAAAAGGAGGATATGACCAGTGTAACTTTTTACGTAGTTGTTCAATATCCAGAGCACCGAGTGGTGCACCATGAGATTTTGCTTGTCCAGCAACTAGCGATCCTAGGCCAATTATTGTTTTACAGATAATTAAAGTAGGTTTATCCGTAACATTTTTGGCATTAATGATGGCTTCTGAAATATCTTGTTCGTTATGCCCATCAACGTTATCAATTACATGCCAACCACACGACTTAAATCTAGAGTTTGTGTCATCTGTAAACCACCCATTTACATTGCCATCAATTGAAATACCATTGTCATCGTAAAATACAATTAACTTTCCTAAGCCTAGAGTTCCAGCTAGAGAACATACTTCATGCGAAATACCTTCCATGAGACATCCATCACCAACAAATGTATAAGTAAAGTGATCGACTAAGTTAAACTTAGGTGTGTTAAATTGGTTTGCTAGAATTTTTTCAGCGATAGCCATGCCAACTGCATTAGCTAATCCTTGGCCTAGTGGGCCAGTTGTTGTTTCAACTCCAGGGGTATCTGTGCATTCTGGATGGCCGGGTGTTTTAGAGTTTAGTTGGCGGAAGTTTTTTATTGAATCTATATCTAACTTGTAGCCACTAAGATGCAAAAGAGAATATAGTAGCATAGAGCCATGTCCATTTGATAAAACAAATCTATCTCTATTGAACCAGTATGGATTTGCTGGGTTATGCTTTAAAAACTTTGCCCAAAGCACAGTAGCAATATCAGCCATACCAAGTGGCATGCCAGGATGCCCGGATTTTGCTTGCTCAACTGTATCAACACTTAATATTCTAACGGCATTCGCTAAGGGATTGGAAAAATTCACGCATTTCCTCTAGGTTTATTGGGAGTTCCCTTATTGTCTCGCAGAAATCAATGAACAACAAGAGTATTATTAGCTGGACTTTATGACTTTTTAAAGACATGTTCTAAAATGCATCTTTGCAAGCGATAGTGAAGCAATCTAGAGCCCTTAAACGTCACTAGATTGCTTCACTTTGTTCGCAAAGACGACAATTTTGAGTGCTTTTCTTAAGTCCTAATCTAAACTCTTACGAATTAAAAGAGCCATGAAAAGTAAAAAAAAATTAACTTTTTGCCACTAATGTGGTATGATGTCACACATTTTAACTATATGCGTATTATTATGTCAAACAATACATCGGTCATGCGTTTTTTAGATAGTATGATTACAGATGATTATAAAAAATACGTTAAATTAAATAAAAATGAGGAAATTAGTTTCTTAGTTAAGGATTCTGATGTTCTAAGCCAAACAAAAATCCTGAGCAAAAAATTACAAACGATAAATAAAATTCAAAATCTTGCTAAAAATAATAATAAAGATTTACAGAGTTTTTTTGGTGGTTTTATTTATTCCAGTTGGCGTTTGGGTCGACTAAGTGAGTCACTAATTTGTGATCTAAAAAAATCTTTAGCTGATCCAAATAAACAACTTAATGATATTGATAAACAAAGAATAGCTGACTTGTTAGTAATTTCCGCAATACAAGAAATAATCAATACAAATCGTTCTGCGCAAATGATTAATGCGCAAATTACTTTAGAGCAAATATTATATGAAAAAACCGGGGTATTTAATGAAGACTTTTATCTAACTTTATTGGATAAAGTTAATAAAAAAAAATCATCTTTTAGCTTAGAGCCATATGTTTTAGAATACACCGGCATTTTGAATGTAGGTTTTCGCCTGTTCGTCTTAAGGGCGAATCGGATTCTTAATTACTTGGTAATGGTTTTGGGTTCTTACTATACCTATGTAGAAGGTTTTCGAGCTTTTCAATCCGCTGGGTGGTCGCCTTTTTTGTCTTTCCTCTCGTGGGTTTATTTTCTTCCTAGGATGTATTACATTTTTTGCAGAGTTTTGGGCGCATTTTTTGCTAATGGGAAGAGTTTATATGCGCAAAGCATTGGTTGGTTTGCGCGGTTAAAGTTAGTTCTTTTAGAGTTTTGGCCTACGATTTTTAATGATTTAATGTGGTGTGGGAATGGTATTCTTACTTGCTTTTTTTTAGCAGGGATAGCAGTACCTTTCATTGGTATTTATTTAGTTATAGCTACCCAAGTTTGTGATTTTTTAATAAATTTATTCAACAGCAGGCTTGATAAAAATTCATCTGATAGATTTGAAAATTGTTTCAAAGCTGCAAATTTAGACGATAAGTCCGGTGAATGCGATAGTACATTAGAACTGTTAAGATATAGATTTGAATTTGAAAGAAATAGAGCGTTTTACACAATGATCAATTTTACTGGTTTAATGGTTTGCGCAGCGTTTTTTATGCCAGCATTTCTTTCAATAAGCCCCATAATACCTCTCGTTGCATCAATAATCGCGGTTTTGATTACTTTGTATAATCTTAATAATTTATTTTATTTTAGGAGCGAGTTTCCGAAAAAATTTGGATTAGGGGCGATACCTGCTGTCAATGTTGGCTTAAGATTCGTTGATGACATTTCAAAAATTAAAGATCACTCTACACCGTTAGGTGCTTATAAAAAAGGTATTATTGTGGAAAGGGGTAAGATTAAGGAAGATGAAGTTACTGTTAATTTATATGAAAATGGAGAATATAAAGAATTAAAGATCCGTAGGATTAAATTTGACCAGTTTAGTGAAATAGATAGCAATAGTAAAAGAATAGAGCCACTTCCACTTCGTACATATGACAACCTAAAAAATCAATTATTAGTTGATAAACCCAAAATTTCACAAACTAAGAGCTCATTTTTTTCATCTTCCCTTTCCACAATGGATGCTGCTGCACTGAGTTTTAAAAATTATTAATAGTATTGGAGTAATATGCTTAACCATTCTTTGCCAGATTTTTCTAAAATCGATATAAATAATTTCACAGCTAAACTTGATGAAATGTTACAAAAACATTTGCAAGAGATTGATGATATTTTAAATAATATTAAGCATCCAACTTGGGATAATTTAATCTATCCTTTAGATAAAATGAGTAACGAGCTCGAGCAATTTTGGTCGCCATTTTCGCATTTGCATGCGGTATTGAATTCACCTAAACTTCGAGAAGTATATCAAGCTTGCTTACCTAAATTGTCAAAATATGAGTCTGCTATTGGCCACAATAAAAAATTATATAATGCTATTACTCAAATAGATGTTGCAAGACTTAATTCTGCGCAAGCAAAAATTATTCAGGATTCTATTCGTGATTTTGAATTGTCTGGAGTCGCTTTATCTGATACTGATAAAAAGCGTTTTGAAGAGATATCTGTTGATTTAGCTACGGCATCTAATAAGTTTGAAAATAATATTTTAGATGCTGTTCAGGATTATCAATTACATATAGCAGATGAGTCTAAAATGAGAGGCTTGCCAGAGCATATTCTAGCTAGCGCAAAGGCTCTGGCTATAAAACAAAATCTTTCCGGATATGTATTAAATCTAGAGCAACCAACTTTTGTTGGGGTAATAACGTATGCTGATGATAGAGATTTACGTGAGAAGATTTACGAGGCCTATTTAACTAGAGCATCCGAAATTGGCCCATCTGCTGGCAAATTTGATAATACCTATTTAATGGATGAAATTCTTGAACTTCGTTCACAACATGCAAAATTACTAGGTTTTTCGAATTATGCAGAGCTTTCGCTAGCAACTAAAATGGCGGATAGTCCTGCTGATGTTAATAAATTTTTATCTGATTTAGTAAACATAGCTTATCCAAAAGCAAAAGACGAATTTGCTCAATTAGAACAATTTGGTTTGGAAAAATATCAAATTGCAAAAGTTGCGCCATGGGATGTAGCTTATTTGTCAGAAAAAAGACAACATTTAATGTTTGAAATATATCAAGAAGAATTACGCCCTTATTTTCCTGTTGATGTTGTTATGCCTGGTTTATTTGCAACTATTAAAAAATTATATGATATGACTTTTGAACGAGTTGCAAATACTGATATTTGGCATCCAGATGTTGAGTGCTACAGCATTTTAGATAAAGAAAAACATATTCGTGGTTATATTTATATAGATTTATTTGCCAGAGAAAATAAGCGTAGTGGAGCATGGATGGACTCGTGTCGTAGTAGATTTCGGCATGCGGATGGTTTAGTTGAATTACCTATCGCAACATTAACTTGTAATTTTGCAAAATCTGCTGAGGGGAAAATAGCCACACTATCTCATTCAGAGGTTGAAACTTTATTTCATGAATGCGGCCATTGTCTACAACATGTGCTAACTAAAGTTGATTATTTAGGTGGTTCAGGGATAAATGGGGTAGAGTGGGACGCCGTTGAATTACCAAGCCAGTTTTTTGAAAATTGGTGCTGGGATAAAGAAGCGCTAAAACTTTTAACCAAACATATAGAGACTGGAAAATCAATAGAGAGAGAACTATTTCAAAAATTAGTTGCATCGAAGAACTTTCAGTCAGCCATGGCTTTGGTAAGACAGCTTGAATTTGCGATTTTTGACTTCGAGATCCATGAAAAATATATGCAGGGAGTAGAAAATTTTATAGCGAATACTTTAACTGATGTTAGAAAGAGAGTATCAGTGTTACCAATCGCTGCTTATAATAGATTTCAGAATAGTTTTAGTCATATCTTTGCTGGTGGTTATGCCGCTGGGTATTATAGTTATAAATGGGCGGAAGTTTTATCCTGTGATGCATTTTCTCGTTTTGAGAGAGAGGGGATTTTTAGCAAGCAGGCTGGGGGTGATTTTTTAAAGTGTATACTTGAGGTAGGCGGATCGGTGAAGGCTAGTCAAGCATTTTATAACTATATGGGGCGAGAGGCGAAAATCGACGCCTTATTAAGGCATTGCGGAATTGGTGGCGCCTAATGCGCTTCATCCCAATTATTTCCAACTCCAACGGAAACAAGCAACGGAACAGATAGTTCGGTTGCTCCTTCCATGATGTTTTGCACTTGTTTTTTAATTTCTTCAATTTGGGTCGTTGCAACTTCAAAAACAAGTTCATCATGTACTTGCATAATCATAGTTGATTTTAAGCGCGCCTCATTCATTTGCCAATTGGCTATTTTTATCATAGCCATTTTAATAATGTCAGCAGCTGTGCCTTGTAGAGGGGCATTAATTGCTATTCTTTCGGCTGCTTTTCTGCGAATCATATTTTTGTCATTTATTTCTGGTAAATATAGACGTCTTCCATAAATCGTCTCTACATAGCCATTTGCGCGGCCTTTTTCTTTAGTTTCTTCCATATATTTTAAAACACCAGGATATTTTGTAAAGTATCTGTCGATATAAGTTTGGGCGTCTTTTCTATCTATTTGTAATTGTTTAGCAAGTCCAAATGCAGACATACCATATATTAAGCCAAAATTAATTGCTTTTGAGCGACGTCTTTGTGTTTGTGTTACTTCAGCAAGACTAACCCCAAATATTTCACTTGCCGTGGCAGTATGAATATCAAGACCATTGGCAAAGGCATCGAGTAGCGACTTATCTTGAGAAAGATGAGCCATAATTCTTAATTCAATTTGAGAGTAGTCAGCCGTTAATAATAAATTTCCTTCTGGAGCAATAAATGCACGACGAATTTGTCTGCCTTCTTCATTTCGAATAGGAATATTTTGGAGATTAGGATTACTAGATGACAGTCTTCCAGTGGCTGTGATAGCTTGATTGTAGGAAGTATGCACTCTGTTTGTATTTGGATTTATTTGTTTTGGTAATGCATCTATATATGTTGATACAAGCTTAGTTAAACTTCGATAGTTTAAGATAACATTAGGCAACTCAAAGTTCTCAGCTAGTTCTTGTAATACCGATTCTGATGTAGATGGCTGGCCTTTAGGAGTTTTGGCTATTACAGGAAGTTTTAACTCATCAAATAATATTTCTTGGAGTTGTTTTGGTGAATTTAAGTTAAAGTTTCGACCAACAATTTCTATGGCTTTTTGCTCATACGCCTTAATTTGTGCCTTTAAGCGTTCACCTTGAGTTTTTAATAAAGTTGGGTCGATTAACACACCGTACCTTTCAATGTTCGCAAGAATGCTAATTAGAGGGACTTCTAGCTCATGTAGGATAGTTTTTAATTTAGTTGATAATTGAGGAAATAATTTATGATGTAGTTTTAATGTTATTTCAGCATCTTCAGCTGCATAAGCCGCAGCCTCTGTAATTGGCACATTTTGGAAGGGAATTTCTTTAGCGCCACTACCAACTACGTCATTATATTTAATGGTTGTGTGGTGTAAATATTTTAGGGCAAGAGTATCCATGTCATGTCTAGGGCTAGAACTATTTAGGAGATATGATTCCAGCATAGTGTCTGACGCAATACCTGTTAGAGATATATCGTAATTTTTAAAAACTGTATAATCATATTTTAAGTTTTGACCAATTTTTTTAATTTCTTTATTTTCTAATATTGGTTTTAAGTGTTGTAAGATAAATTCGCATGCTATTTGGTTTGATTGTTCGGTATGAGCAATAGGGATATAAATTGGATTGTTTACATCTAAAGCCATGGCAATTCCAACGATTTCAGCGTTGATAGCGTTTAAACTAGTTGTTTCTAGATCTATGCATAATAAACTAGAAGTGGTGATGTTTTTAATAAAATCTAGAAAGTCTTGTGGTTTAGTTATAATAGAAAAGTTCGAGTTAGTTGTTTGATTGGTAGCTGTAGTTGTTTTAGTTAAATCTTTTACCCAAGATTGAAATTCAAATTCGTGCGCTAATTCAAGTAATTTCTCCTGATTTATTTTTTTGAGATGAAAATCATCTAATCCTAATGGTAGTTGTACATCAGTCTTGATAGTAACTAATTGTTTAGAAAGCGCAAGCTTAGGAATATCTGTGCGTAAATTTTCTCCAATTTTACCAGGTATTTTATCTGCGTTAGCAATAAGATTTTCCAGCGTTGCATATTCAGTTAGCCATTTTACAGCTGTTTTGGGGCCACATTTGGTTACACCAGGAATATTATCAGAAGCGTCTCCAACTAAAGTTAAGTAATCAATGATTTGATTTGGTTTAACGCCAAATTTTTCAAATACTCCATGTTCATCCATAGTTGTATTTGACATAGTATTAATTAGAGAAATATGGCTATTAACTAATTGCGCCATATCTTTATCACCAGTTGAGATTATAACGTATTTTTCTGCATTTTTAGCAAGATTTGATATTGTACCAATGACGTCATCTGCTTCTACTCCAGGAATGGTTAAGATGGGTAGACCTAAAGCAGATAGCACTTCCATTAATGGTTCGAACTGTGAACTTAAATCTTTGGGAGTAGGTGGTCTGTGGGCTTTATATTCTGGATAAATTTCATCTCGAAAAGTTTTTTCTTTAGCATCGAAAACAGTGACAATTTGTTCTGGTTCATAATCTTTAATCAACCGCTTAATCATGTTGGCTACCCCGTAGATAGCGCCGGTTGGTTGACCTCGGCTTGTGATTAGCGGGGGCAAGGCATGAAATGCACGAAAAAAATATGAAGACCCATCTACTAATACTAAAGGTTTACTCATACTTATTTGCCCTCTGTTTCGAGGTGATTAACTTTTTCAGTTAATCTGGCTACTTTTTCTGTCAGGCATTGAATATTTTTCCGCATAAATGGAATTCTTGTAGTTGCAAGTTCTTGCTCAATCGCTTTATCTTTTGGTCTAGCAGGACTTCCAAGATAAATATTTCCTTGTTTTAAATGTTTTTTAGGTGGAACCCCAGCTCTTGCGCCTAAGATTACCCCGTCATCAATTTGGACATGGTCGCTTACTCCAACATTTGCAGCAAATAATACATTATCTCCAGTGGTAGTGCTGCCAGCTATTCCAGTAAATGCACATAGAATATTTTGCTTTCCTAATTTAACTGAGTGAGCAATTTGGACTAAATTATCGATTTTACTACCTTCGCCAATTACAGTTTTACCTATAGTTGCTCTGTCAACAATAGAGTTTGCACCTATTTCAACCTTATCGTGAATCATAACTGAGCCAACGTGAGGTACTTTTATGTGTTCACCATTATCAAATGTATAACCGAAACCATCAGACCCGATAACTGCGCCAGCATGAATGGTAACATCATTACCTAGATAAGAGTTATCATAAATACAAACATTAGGATGAATTACAGATCTGTCGCCTATATTTACATTGTGACCAATATGTACATGGCTTTTGATGATGGCATCATTACCAATTTTAGAGTTGGTTTGTATTACTACATATGCACCAATAGAAACTCGCTCGCCAAACGTTACTCCTTCTTCAATTACAGCGGTTGGATGAATACCGCATTTTTGTTTTATTTCTGGGTAGAAATGAGTTAACAAGTCTGTGAAGGATTTAAATGGATTGCTAACCCTGATGATTGGTTTGCTGGAGCTAGTTACATTATTGGCAACTAAAACAGCTGCGGCAGCAGATGATTCAGCTTTTTTTAAATTATCAGCGCCTTCTGCAAATATTAAGGAGCCTTCAGTTACATCATTAATGGGTGACAGAGAGTTTATCATGATGTTTTTATCGCCAATAACTATGCCTTTAGTTAATTCTGCAATTTTTGTTAACGTTACGTTCATATAAATCCTTAATAATAGATTCAGTTAATAGCGCCTTAGGATTAAAGCTGCATTTGCTCCACCAAAAGCAAAATGGTTTGATAGTACTGTATCTATATTTTTTTCTCTAGCCACATTAGGTACGTAGTCTAGATCGCATTTTGGATCTTTGGTAGTTAGGTTGATAGTTGGGAGCAAAAGACTATTGTTTAAGCTCAAAGTCGCTGAAATTATTTGCATGGCGCCCGCAGCACCGATTGCATGGCCAATCATAGATTTTTGGGCGGTAATTGGAATATCAATCGCTCTTGCACCGAAGACATTTTTTATTGTTTCAGTTTCCGTTAAGTCATTTAGCTCTGTGCCAGTGCCGTGAGCGTGAATGTAGTTTATTTCATTTTCAGAAATATCAGCATTCTTAATCGCAGCCTGAATTGAGCGGGTTTGTCCTTCGGTATTTGGCGCGGTTACATGAAATGCATCACAACTGGCGCCATATCCTATGATTTCCGCATAGATTTTAGCTCCGCGAGCTTTCGCTTGTTCTAGTTCTTCGAGAACTAGTATGCCTGCTCCATCAGCCATTACCATACCATCTCTATTTAAATCAAATGGTCTGCATCCAAGGCTTGGATGGTCATTTTGTGTAGACATAACTCGTAGTTTACACCAGGCGGTCATTATCGTTTCCCAAACTAATGATTCAGTACCTCCACAGATAGCAGTAGTAAGTCTACCTTCTGATATATGGGAAAATGCGGAGCCTATTGCTTCAGCAGATGATACACAGGCATTTGATATAGTTGAGTTTGGTCCGCAGATATTAAAAGCAATTGCTATGTGATTTGCCACAGAATTCGGCATACCACGAATGACGCTTAATGCCGGGACTTTTCGCCAATGATCGGAATAAAAAGCAGAATATGCAGATTCAAGTTCAGGTGTACCACCAAGACTTGTTCCAATGAATGTTCCCGCGTGTTTTAATTCATCAGCAGTTAATCCTGCTTGTTTAATTGCACCATTTGTACAAAAAAGAGCATATTGGGCTACTCTAGGGTAACGTTTAGGTCGGTTAAATTCAGGAAGGTGCTCTAGGGATAAATCTTTGATTTCACCAGCTATTTGAGTTGGATAAGGTGACGGGTCATATTTTGTAATCCTCTCGATTCCGCATATTCCATTTTTAGCTGCAGCCCAGAAAGAACTTAACCCGCTTCCTATCGATGAGGTAATATCCATGCCGGTTATAACTACTCTTTTTTTCATCGTTTATCCTTTGTTAACCACCTTAATTGAGGTTATGTTATACCTTAGGGTCTGTTAACAGACCCTAATAATCTTGAAATTAATCACCCTGGAAAAAGCAGTTGAGCTCGTAGCGAGAATGACTAATATACTGAATTTTAAAGGTTTTTTCATGTTTTTTTGACGAAGGCATAGTCACCACTATGGTGAGTTAAAAAAACATGAAAAAACCTTTAAAATTCAGTGCAGTAGGCATTCGTAGTAGAGCTCAACTGCTTTTTCTAGGATCATCCAATGCCCACTGCCATTAAGTTAAGGATTTTGTCATTCCCGCGAAGGCGGGAATCTATCCCTAAAGTAGCACTGTGCCTGCTTAGAAATGGATTCCCGCCCTCGCGGGAATGACAGTGTTTTTCTTAACTTAATGGCAGTGATCCAATGCCTCACTATTAGGCCGCAAAATTCTAGCATTTATTTTACTTGAATGCAATTATTAAACAGGTCAAAAGGTTTATAATATACCATTAAGTCCAAAATTATCGCTTTCGCTAGTTGTCGTCCAGTAATCATGGGAGTTTATGATATCAAATCCTAAGTTTTGGTATAATTTAAGAGCTCCTTCATTGGATGTTTCTACGTCTAAGACTATATTGGATTTGTTTCTAACTAGGGCATGCTTGATACATTGTTTTATTAATGCGCTACCAAATCCTTGCGAGCGAAACTCGGGTAAAATTCCGATGTCAGTCAGGCGGACTTTATCTGGTTCAGTGAAAATATGAGCTTTCCCAATGGTGGCGTCATTCAAAGTTAGCACAAATATAGTGCAATTTGCGGTTTTAAGGAGATTCTGAAATAGATTGTCAGGGTCAGCCTTTTTGTTTGGAAATGCACTAAAATCAATTTTACATAAATCTGGAATATCTTGGCTTGAGGCAAGGCGAATTTTCCCAGGTATTGTTTTAATTTCACTGTTACTTTTATTAAGGTCATATTTCATGTGAAATTCGCTATTTTTATATGCGAGACCTAATTTTTCAAGCCATTTACTATTTATTTTGGCAGGTGTTGAAAAAATTAGTTTTTTTATTCCTTCATGGCGTAACATCGGAGTTATTTCATTTAGAAGCGTAGTTGCAATTTTTTTGCGTCTATATTGCGGATCAACCATTAGGGTGATTTCACATGCATCAGAGTAGAAAAAGAAGCTTCTTAAGTATGCAATAAGATTATTGTTAATGTAATGTAAAAGATTACAGTTTAGGGGGTGCCTCTTTTCAATTAAATGGCGGTAAATTGGAATAGTGTTTCCGTCTGCAGCGCGGCATTTTTCTAATAATTTGTCTATTTCTATAAGGTCTGGCGTGGTTATTTGGTTGATTTTTGTTAACATAACTTCCTATTTCGGTAGAGATGATCATATTAAATGATTATACCCAATTAACCTCAAAATGCTAATTTTAGTTTTTTGCTTTTTGCGCCTATGTTTTTTAATCTAGCCTAGAAAAAGCATTCTCGCTACGAGCCCAACTGCTTTTTCTAGGTTTAAATAAAAAAGCGAGCATCTCACGATTAACTCGCTTTCATTTTTCATTATTTTAAATTTTTACACCGCGTTGTTATAAAGTCAAAATACGAAGGATTGATGGTCGTCATATCCAATATCTTGGGCTTCTTCAGTGGTAACTTCTTTAAGAAAAGCTTGTTTAGACTCATTAAAGACACCAGAATCACTCTGCGAGTAAATATGTCCTTGCAATTTTTCACGGCTATCTTTTGTGCCTTCTTGCCCACTTATAGGTGTTGCTAATCCGCCGCTATTTTTCTTAAACACAGATGGTCTGCCTAAAGAGTAACCTAAGCCACCTAACGCTAAGGCGCCAACGCCAGCAGCAGCCCACATTGCTGTGTTCATTGCTACAGGAGCAATTGCAGCAGATATAAATGCTACAGCAGTTCCGATTACAGCAGCCGCAGCAGCAGGAAGTAGATTTTGCACTAATATTGCAGTCAGTGCTAAAGCAATTACACCAGCAATCACACCAGTAATAATTTTAAATGCCAGACTTCCAGCAAATGAAGATTTAACATCGTTATGTTTATATTGGCTTGCGTTGTTATGCTGCTGTGTAAGTACTCCCTTATTTAAGGTATTGGCATTGCTGTTTAATTTCTCGATTTCATTTTCTATTTTAGCGATTTTACTATTTGTTGCGCCATATGATTCATTTATATTTCTCATGGCATTATCCACTTTATGGATACTAATAACATGTTTATTTTTGTCTTTTATGCAAGAATTTATGCTAGATAAAACTGTATTAACTAATGCTGTATCGTCATCTTGTTCGTCTTCCTTGTTCTCGTCGCCAGTATTTAACCATGCACTATAGTTATCAATAGCTAACTGCAAGCCAGCAAGCTTTATTTGTTCATGTTTTAATGTATAATGCAACTCGGCTAAACGGGTTGAAATTATTGTATTAGCTAGTTCAAGTTTTGTCTGCATATTTTACTCCAGTTAGTTTAAAAATTCGTAATCATTGTATTATTAATAACCCAGCTTGTCAATATTTGATTAAAAAATCTGCATATTTTAAAAGGATATTACTACCAGCGAAATTATTAAGTGCAATTTTTCCTGCCTATCCTATCCTATCCTATCCTATCTCTTTCGACGTAGTATCTTTCTTTTTACCATTGTCAGATTGCAATGGAATTACTTTCCCTGGTTGCTTGTTTTGTTTTCTTCTTGTACCAGTGTGCTGATTAGCGCCTGATTTTTGTTGGGTAGTATTTCCACTGCGGTTTTGGTTTGCCAAAGTTGGTTTCCTTTCGGTTTTTTGATTATATCTGCGGTTTGATTTATTTTTATTGTGTGTTTTCTGCAGATTAGCTGGTTCTGACTTTGGTTTTTCTTCTTCTACTTTACTGTTAGTAATAGAGTTTAAAATCCGTTTGATTAATCCTGGCTTAGTTGCAGAAGGCAGTTCTCTTTCAGGGAATTGGCTTACAGCAGGAGTATCTGGTTTTGCAATTTCAGTGTCGTGAGTTAAATTTACTTCTGGTTGTTGGATTAGCGCATAGCTTGGCTTCTTATTTTTACTGACATTTTCTTGATTTGTTTTGCTGATGTTATATTGTGGTGAATGCATGTATGGATTTGAGATGATAATAACATTTACCCCATGCCTCTTTTCTATATTAAAAATAAACTCTCTTTTTTCATTCATAATAAACGTAGCCATTTCAACAGGAAGCTGTACTTGTATTTCGGCTGTTTGCTCTTTAAGTGCTTCTTCTTCAATTAATCTGATAATAGATAAGCTGCTTGATTTTATATTACGAACCGTACCTCGACCTTCGCATCTTGGGCAAACCTCTTGATGTGACTCGCCTAATGATAATCTTAGACGCTGACGTGACATTTCTAGAAGCCCAAATCTAGATATTCTTCCTACTTGGATTCTAGCTCTGTCAGTTTTTAAAGCATCTTTTAGTTTATTTTCAACTTCGCGTTGATTTTTGCTTGAGCTCATATCTATGAAGTCAATAACAACTAATCCACCTAGATCACGAAGACGTAATTGTCTTGCTATTTCTTCTGCTGCTTCTAGATTTGTGTTCAATGCCGTGGTTTCTATATCTGAGCCACCAGTTGATTTTGCTGAATTTATATCTATTGATACCAAGGCTTCAGTTCTGTCAATTACCAATGCACCTCCGGATGGTAGCAATACCTCTCTTTGGTAAGCTGTTTCAATTTGACTTTCGATTTGGTAAAAATTAAAAAGCGGAATCGCATTATTATATAGCTTTAAATGTGGTAGAAAATCTGGTTTAACTTGTTCAATATATCTTTTGGCTTTAATATATGACACTTGATCATCGATAATCATTTCTGAAATAGATTTTCTTAAATTATCGCGAATTGAGCGAATTATTACATCACCTTCTTGGTGAATTAAGCATGGAGCCAATTGATTTTTATAGGCAGCAGTAATGGCGTTCCATTGGTTGCATAGCATATCTAGATCAGCTTGGAGCTCGTCTTGCCCTTTTCCAACACCAGCCGTGCGAATTATAACACCCATGTCTTCTTTGAGCTCTAATGAATTCAGGGTGGCCTTCAAT
This sequence comes from Legionellales bacterium RIFCSPHIGHO2_12_FULL_35_11, assembly GCA_001803185.1. Taxonomy (GTDB): domain Bacteria; phylum Pseudomonadota; class Gammaproteobacteria; order Legionellales; family Legionellaceae; genus 2-12-FULL-35-11. Next base: position 960 of record MHBB01000109.1, on the reverse strand, counting down.
TCGTCACGCTCTTCACCCTCTATCCGCCTAGAAATTCCCCCAGACCGAGGACTATTTGGCATAAGAACTAGATAGCAACCAGCTAAAGTAATATAGGTGGTTAAAGCCGCGCCTTTATTACCACGCTCTTCCTTGTCTACTTGTACAAGAAGTTCTTGCCCTTCACGAATGAGGCTAGTAATTGCAACTTTTTCGCCATCAGGTAGTTTTTTTACAAAATATTCTGGTGATATTTCTTTAAGCGGTAAAAATCCCTGTCTTTTTGCACCATATTCAACGAAAACTGCATCTAGACTTGGCTCGCGGCGAGTTACTACTGCTTTATAAATATTACCCTTTTTCTTTACATCAGTATGTGTTTCTATATCTAAATCATATAAATAATTGTCTTTAACCAGTGCGACACGAATTTCTTCATTTTCAGTCGCATTAATTAACATCTTTTCCATCGTTAACCCCTCAAAAGGGCGCTTTTTCTTAAGTTGTACTTCACGAAGTATAGTAGTTTGGAGCTAGAGTAAAATATTTTTATAGGCGTGTATGATTTTTTTATAAAAGGGTTTATTTGGTTATGACTTTTATAAAAAATTTTAAAAATGTTATACAGGAATAAAAATAATGATAGCAAATACTCGTGAGTGAAGGCTTTCCACAAATTGGTGGCGACTGCAGAACGTGCAGCACTTGAATCTTTATAGGCTTGTCTCGGTATAGTGCATATTATGTATGCGCAAATATTTGCTATGTATGTATTCAATTTGGCTCTTAAACTTTTGCTTCAACTTAAGAGAAGCGCGTCAAACTTTTAAAATCTTAATTACTATTTTTTTTAGAACCATCGTAAAACTCCGATTATTCTTTGAAATTCGTATGGTTTAGTCGTCTCGGCTTAACCTCGGAGCTCTTCGTCAGTACTAAGGAGCCGTGCAACAATAACTTACACGATTAGCATCCCATCTT
>MHBB01000108.1 GCA_001803185.1 Legionellales bacterium RIFCSPHIGHO2_12_FULL_35_11 | reverse complement strand
TGCTTTGCAAAACAACTGCATTTCTCTAAATGTTTGACATGTGTTATCTGTGCCTATTTTTTGGCCGCCAACAACAGGCACTAAAATATGTACTTTATTATTTGCATCAACATAAATATAATCTACTGTGTCTTTTTCTTCCATTTTATTTGTTTGTAATGTATTATTTTGCATAATTTAATACCTTTATAATTGATATATATATTGCTGGTATACAATCACTAATCCAACATATTTGGGTTGATTGATGAGAATGACTGCAGATGTTGAGCTTGATCTGTGTCTTGTTTCATATCTTGAAATTGTTGTTTCATACTATCACCAACTGCAATGCCACCAATATTATTCGTGTTAGGTAAAATAGTTGGTGTATTCTCTGGGTAAGTTGTTGGCAATGTTTTTTCATTATAATATGTATTCTCTGGCAATTCTTTTTGTAAAAACTGATATATATCAAGGCTAATGCGATTACGATGTGTAAAGCAGCATCCGGGTTTGTCTGTTAATAAAAATGCAAATTCATCATAGTGAGGGCATTCTTTTTTATTTGGTAAGAAAGTATTGAATTGTTGCGTAATTGCTTGCATTTGTTCTGCAGTGAATGGTTTAGTTAAATTCAATTCATCAGCATGGTCGTTTATACATTGTAAAATCTCTGTAGCTATATCTCCGCCTGGAACTGCTGAAGCAAGTAACGCTGTTAATACTGCAGTACGTAAAGGAATATTTTGTTCTAATAACAAACCAAGATTAGTTTTTTCGTTATTTTTAAAACAATCTTGTTCATATGCATAAATATTGATTGTTGCTAGGAAGAATTGTATAGCAATTGCGAATTGATCCGGTCCATTTAATGCAGATTTTTCAAAAGCATTGAGTTTGAGCCGCCAAAATGCAGCTTCTTGGTTATAGTTAGAATACTGGAGCATTATAGTAGCCATTGTTTTAGCAGTGATTGATTTAGAAAAATCAAGATCATCTAGCATTAATATATTGTAATACTCATAGTCATGTGTATACTTTGTGTCTGGTGCTTGCAGTGGTCTATCAATATTTATATCTTCATTACTCGCTGATTTAACAATTTCATATTGATCATTTAACACTAATAAAGATTTATTTATTCTTTCTCGAATCATATCAAGATATTGATTGAAGTT
>MHBB01000107.1 GCA_001803185.1 Legionellales bacterium RIFCSPHIGHO2_12_FULL_35_11 | reverse complement strand
GTTAGCAGTTGGTTCGCTTTGGGGATTATTTTTTGTCCCCCCAGATTATTTACAAGGAGATGCTTTTCGGATTATTTACATACATGTTCCAGCAGCCTTTACTTCATTAAGTTTATATAGTTTTATGGGAATGTTAGCTATTATCTTACTGATATGGAGGATAAAAATAGCAGGTATTATTTTATTCCAAGCAGCAGAAATTGGTGCTGCAATGACATTTATCGCTTTAATTACAGGAAGTATATGGGGTAAACCAATGTGGGGTACTTGGTGGATTTGGGATGCGAGACTTACTTCTGAATTAATCTTATTATTATTTTATTTAGCAATTTTAGCTGTTAAGAATGCATATAAAAATAAAGATAATGGTGAAAAAATCGTCGCTATTCTAACTTTAGTAGGATTAATTGATTTGCCAATTATTCATTATTCTGTGGTGTGGTGGAATACTTTGCATCAAGGCAGTACAATATCATTTTTTGCAAAACCAAAAATTGAATTAGTGATGGCGTATCCTTTATTTATTATGATAATAGGTTTTATATTTTATTCGTTTTTATTAATTATTATAAAATCAAGAAATGAATTATTAATTCGCGAAAGAAATCAAAGTTGGGTGTCTTCAGTATTATGATTGATTATTCTAGTGTAGCAATGCATGGCTATGGTTTATATGTTTGGTCGGCTTATGGATGTGCATTTTCTATTATTTTGTTTAATTTTTTTAAAGCAATTAAACGTGAAAAGTATATAAAAAAACAGCTTAAAAATAGGATTAATAGTTTGTGAGTATGCACCATCTTCGCAAAAGACGACTCAATGTTATCATATTGATGTTATTAGTGCTTGGTTCAGCAATTACTCTGGTTATGTATGCTCTTCGTCAAAATATCTCTCTCTTTTATTCTCCTTCAGAGCTTGTAAAGCAACATATTCCAACGAATAAGCTAATCCGAGTAGGTGGTCTTGTTGTGCCAGGAAGTGTATATCGGTCTACAAAAAGTTTATTAGTTAAGTTTAAAGTCACAGATAATAAAGAATCAATAAATATTGTTTACAAAGGTGTCTTACCTGATTTGTTTCGTGAGGGGCAGAGTATTGTGACGCAAGGATATATGGAAGGTAATGAATTTAGAGCAATCGAAGTTCTCGCGAAGCATGATGAAAATTACATGCCTCCAGAGGTAAAAAAAGCGATTATCCTTGCTGATATTAACAAGGATAATAAATGATTCCTGAAATTGGAGTTTTTGCTTTATGTTGGTGCTTACTATTTTCTTTGTTGCTTGTTGTTGTTCCTACAGTCGGATTATATAAAAAGGACCAAAAATTAACTTTAGTGGCTGATAACTATGTTGTAGGTTCATTTATTTTTATCTTAATTGCATATTTTTGTTTAACTATTAATTTTTTGCAGGATGATTTTACGGTTTTATATGTATTAAAAAATTCAAGTTTAAATCTTCCTTGGTTTTATAAAATGTGTGCAGTTTGGGGTGGTCATGAAGGATCCATGTTGCTCTGGATAGTTATTTTAAATTTTTGGACTCTGGCTGTTAGCGTATTTAGTAAAAAATTAGAAAATGATATTAGGGTAAGGGTATTAGTTATTTTAGGTGGAATTAGTTCAGGATTAATTTTATTTTTATTGGTTACCTCTAATCCATTTGCTAGGCAATTTCAAATTTTTAATATATCCGGGCAAGATTTAAATCCCTTGCTGCAAGATCCTGGATTTATTTTTCATCCACCTGTGTTGTATATGGGTTATGTGGGATTTTCAGTTGCTTTCTCTTTTGCTATAGCTATTTTATGGTTGGGGCGTATTGATACTGCATGGGCAAAATGGGTGAGACCTTGGACTTTGGCTGCTTGGTCTTGTTTAACAGCAGGGATAACTCTTGGAAGTTGGTGGGCTTATCGAGAGCTTGGTTGGGGTGGTTGGTGGTTTTGGGATCCGGTTGAAAATGCATCATTTATGCCATGGTTAGCAGGTACAGCACTTATTCATTCATTAATTGCCTCTGAAAAGAGAGGGCAATTTGTTTCATGGACTTTATTGTTAGCAATTACCGCCTTTTCACTAAGTTTAGTAGGTACATTTTTAGTTCGTTCAGGTGTTTTAACTTCTGTGCATGCATTTGCAGTTGATCCATTACGCGGTTTATATATTTTGGCATTTTTATTTGTGGTAATTGGTGGTTCTTTAATATTATTTATGTTTCGAGCACATCAGTTAAATCAACTTAAAAGGCCTTATTTAATTTCAAAGCAAAGCGCCTTAATCCTAAATAATGTCTTTTTTGTTGTGGCGATGTTAACAGTACTAATGGGTACTGTTTATCCACTTCTTATTGATGCTATGGGTCTAGGAAAATTATCGGTAGGCGCGCCTTATTTCAACATTATGTTTATTTATATAATGATGCCAATGCTGTTTGTTTTAGGATTAGGGATACAGCTTAAATGGCATAAAGACAATTTATTTGAAGTTTTTAAGAGACTTGGGTGGATTCTAATTTTAAGTATTGTTTTACCTTGGCCTATTGTAATTATTTTCTTTAAAAGTGTAAGCATATTAGTATATTTAAGTTTATTTTTAGCTTTTTGGGTTATATTAAGTAATTTTGATCTTTTGATTAAAAGAGTTTTTATATTTAAATCTACTTTAAGTCGTTCATTTTTAGGCATGATAATCTCACATATTGGTGTTGCAATCATGGTAATTGGAATTGCCATTTCTAGTGGTTATGGGAGTTTGCTTGATGTAAAAATGCAGCCTGGTGAAGAAATGCAATTGAAAGATGTGGTAATTAAATTTATTGATGAAACTAGGTTGTCTGGGCCTAATTATCATGGGGCTCGAGCTAAATTTGCAATTATTTCTAATAACAAAGTTTCATATATATACCCTGAAAAGAGGATATATGATGTCACAAAAATTCCAATGACCGATTCGGACATTGATATTACACTATTTCGAGATATATATATTGCACTTGGTGAGCCACTTGATGAAAAATATTGGTCTATAAGAATGTATTATAAACCACTTGTGCGTTGGATTTGGGCTGGTGGATTTTTAATTTTTCTCGGTGGTTTATTAGCTTTATTAGATCGAAAGTATTTTTTAAAACAATAAATTAAAATTTTTGGATTTATTTATGATTAAATATTGGCGTGTAATACCTTTATTTTTGTTTGTCATAATAGGATATTTTTTTTGGTCTGGATTAAGTTTAAATCCACATGAATTACCTTCAACAAAGATTGATAAGAAACTTCCTTTTTTTGAATTAGATACTCTAAGTACAAGTAGTAAAAAGCAGATTTTTTCTTCTAATCTGTTTAAAGATAAGCCGGTACTATTAAATGTGTGGTCAAGTTGGTGCGGTGCATGCACTGAGGAGCAAGCATTTTTATTAAATCTTTCTCAAAATGGGGTCTCAATTTACGGTTTAGATTATAAAGATCAAGCACTGCCAGCTATAGAATGGTTAAATACTTGGGGAAACCCATACATTGCTTCAGGTTTTGATCAATTTGGAAAAGTTGGGTTTGAATTAGGTGTTTATGGAAGTCCTGAAACCTTTCTAATAGATAAAGATGGTGTAGTAAGAATTAGATACCCAGGTATTTTAACGGAAGAAATTTGGCAAAAAAAATTTAAAAATATATATGAACAGTTAGAGAAAATGTAATGAAGAGATTGATTGTTTTTTTTTATATAACTATTTGTTGTTCAAATATTATATTTGCTAGTGATTTATATACTTTCGTAGATAAAAGACAAGAAGCTCAATTTCAACATTTATTAACAAATTTGCGTTGTCCAGTATGTCAAAATCAAGACTTAGCAGATTCTAATGCGCCATTAGCAAAAGATTTGCGTGGAGAAGTGTTTCGCTTGGTTAATTTAGCAAAAACAGATGATGAAATTATAACTTATTTAACAGATAGATATGGAGATTTCATACTTTTTAAACCTAGATTTAAATCCATTACTTATGTTTTATGGATTAGTCCAATAATATTTGGAATTATTGGTTTCTTAGTTTTTTATTTTTCCACTAGGAGAAAGTTAAATGCCTAGCTTGATTATTTCCTTGATATTGTTATCTACTTTAGGATTTTTGGTATTGTTTAAATTTAATATCAAAACAGAGATTAATAAAATAATTATCATACCAAGTGTTATTTTAGTTGTTTTTGGTAGTTATTATCTTTTTGGTAGCTTTTTTGAATTAAAACAATACCGTTTTAATTTAGCAGAACAGAAAAGAGCTAAAGACATATTAAAGAGTATTAAGAGTCCAGATGAGCTAATAAAAAAATTAACAAAACATCTAGTTAATAATCCAAATAGTGCACGTGGGTGGTATTTATTAGGTAGAATTTATTCAAGCCAAAATAAATTTAAGAAAGCGGAAAAGGCTTTTAAGAAAGCTTATCTTTTAGAGCCAAATAATGACTTAATTAGCATTAATTATGCGAAATCATTGCTTGATAATGGAAATATAGAAGGTCGCCAAACTTTACTGGATATTTTAGAGCATGATTCTAAAAATATAGATGTTTTGTCTATTTTGGCTATGGATGCATATAAAAATAAACAGTATCAAAAATCTATAGATTATTGGCAGAGGCTATTAATTTTACTACCAGAAAATTCTGAAGAGTCTATAGCAATTAGAAAAGCTATAGCTAAGGCTAGTTCAGAGAAGATTAAATGATTAGACTTCTTTCGAAACTCTACTGCAGAGGTGAATTGCTTCGCTAACACTCGCAATGACGGCATATATTCCTTTATGTTTACATTGTAAACTATTCATGCGTAGGCCCTGATGTACCGACGTGTACACTGCGGTTCTGTGCGCCTCATCTCCCGTACTTCACTCTCTGCAGCGAGTTTCGAAAGAAGTCTATTGTGATTTAACAGAAAAAAAGATAAAATTCAGATTCATAGTGTCTCAGTGGCGCAGCTGGATAGCGCGACCCCCTCCTAAGGGGTAGGTCGGCGGTTCGAATCCGCCCTGGGACGCCAATTAAATCAATTGGTTACAAAGAGTAATTTAAAATTATTAAAATATTTTTACTTTCAGGTACCTAACTAGGTGCCTAAAAAGAGTTTAGTAAATGAATACAGAAAAACTATTTTCTTATGGCACACTTCAATACGAAACGGTACAGCTTGCTAATTTCGGCCGTAAATTAAAGGGTAACAAAGATCAATTA
>MHBB01000106.1 GCA_001803185.1 Legionellales bacterium RIFCSPHIGHO2_12_FULL_35_11 | reverse complement strand
GAAACAACACTTGCAGCAAGTGCAAAATTATTATAAACACATATTACCCAATGCAGCTGCGTATATACATTATTTTAATGAACTTCGTGCCACATTAGAGAGCAGGTATCAAAAAAATCCAGCCAGCATTAAGCATGGCACAGAAATCATACTCCTGCCTTTACACTACGATGATTTTGACGAATTAATTATGAGCCACGACAATAAACAACTTGCTTTACAGGCATATCATAAACATATTGATCATACAGCGTTGCGTTACTTATCCAAACCTAATCGTTGGATGGCAGCGAATGCTAAGTTTGTGCAACGCTCTAATATAGGTGCTTGGTCAACTTTTGAAGAATATATCCCTTTAATTGCTCTATTATATTTAGCTGCTAACGATCGTGAGATGCCGACTTGTGATGGTTATACTCTAGACAGTCGTTTTGAACATTTTATCTATGCACTAGCTTTGATTGGACGCGCACATAATTGGGATCAAACAAATGAATACGGTGCTGAATATGATAACTTACAAGGCGATAAACCTAGTTGTTTTTCTGGTGTTCTACGACGCTTAATGCAATCGGTATTAGGTCATCCGTTGTTATGTATCTTAACACCTGAGATGGTTGATGCAGAATTACGTGATTTTGTTAGAGAACATTTCTATAAATGCTGGGAACAATTAGATACAGAGCAACAACAAAACTTAACAATTACTTATGACTTATATATCGAAAAATTACAGCCAGAATTAGAGCAAAGTCTTTGTGCAGTATTATTATCATTTAATATTCCAAATACACAGCAAGAAGTATTTTTAAATCATATGCAACGAAAATGGAATGAACAATGGAGTGAATTTGACACACAAAGAATACGTCAACGCTTACACTTAGCTAAAGATGGTTTAGAGGCCTGTCATGCACATACATTAGGTGCACTTGGTTTTAGTGAATTGCTTGAAAAAACAACTACAGACCAATCTTTGTCTATGCAATAAATTACAACACGCACTATAATTCTTTTTGTAACTGCAGTATATCATCTTGCGATATACCAGTAAGCAAACTAATTTCAGTCAGTTGCTTATTAGCCTTGA
>MHBB01000105.1:43247-46671 GCA_001803185.1 Legionellales bacterium RIFCSPHIGHO2_12_FULL_35_11 | reverse complement strand
TTAATCTATTAACAGGTGATAATCAGCGTGTAGGAAATTGGGCTGGTGTCACAGTTGAGAAAAAATCAGGCTCATGTTTTGATAGTTTAAATCAAGAAATTGAGATAATTGATTTACCAGGAGTATATTCACTTTGTATTGATGAGAGTAAAGCAGAAGATTGTAAAATTACGGCTAGAGAATTAGTTGATGATAGTGTGGATTTAATTATTAATATAATCGATGCTAGCAATTTAGAAAGAAATTTATATTTAACAACCCAGCTTTTAGAATTAAAAAAACCTATGATAATTGTTATGAATATGATGGATGTAGCAAATTATAGAAAAATTTCAATTGATACGGAATTGTTAGCTAAAAAACTTGATTGTACTGTGGTTAGCATGCAGGCTCATAAAAGTATTGGGATTAATGAATTAAAGAAGGCAATCACAAAATCATCAAAAAATATATCAAAATTTTATATATCATTTCCTGATGATTTGAAACGTAAAATAACTAATATTACAAAAAAAATCTCTGAAGAAAGTTCCGCGCATATAGATCTCGCTACTTTTCACGCATATAGATTTTTAGAAGGCGGCAGAAATATTAAATTTTCATTATGTTCTGATGAGAGCACCAATAATAGTTGTAATATAAATCACCAAGACGCAGTTCCAGAAGATACTGACATCATAATGGCTGATAAGCGCTACTGCGCGATTCACTCTTTAGTATTAAGCGTTCAATCTAAGAAATCTGATTTCAAAGAAAATCTAAGTGCCAAAATTGATAAACTAATTTTAAATAGGTTTTTAGCTTTACCATTGTTTTTAGGAATAATGTATTGCATTTTTTTAATCGCATTAAATGTTGGTAGTGCTTTCCAAGATTTTTTTAGTATTTTGACTAATGCCATTTTTGTTGAAGGAGCTGCCGAAGCATTAAATTCTATCCATACACCCAATTGGTTAGTTGTATTGTTAGCAAATGGGATTGGTAGAGGTATAAACACTACGGCTACTTTTATTCCTGTTATTGCTATGATGTTCTTCTGTTTATCAATTTTAGAGCTTTCCGGTTATATGGCTAGAGCAGCTTTTATAATTGATAGAATAATGAGAATATTAGGATTACCTGGGAAATCGTTTGTCCCTATGATAGTTGGTTTTGGTTGCAATGTTCCAGGAATCATGGCTGCTAGAACTTTGGATTCAGAGAGAGATAGAGTCTTAACTGTACTTATGAGTCCATTTATGTCTTGTAGTGCAAGGCTTGCAATTTATGCGGTATTTGTCGCAGCCTTTTTCCCTTCAGGAGGCCAAAATATAGTTTTTTCATTATATATTATTGGAATATTAATGGCTGTGTTTACTGGTTTTCTGCTACGCAAAACTTTTTTGCATGGTCAAGAATCACCTTTAATTATAGAGTTGCCAGCATATCATGTACCATCATTTAAAAGATTAACTAAAGAAACAATGTTCCGTTTGCGGCATTTTTTAATAAGAGCCGGTAAACTTATAATTCCTATTTGTGTATTACTTAGTGGTTTAGATTCGCTAATTATTCATACATTCACAGGTGAAATGTCAGTAATAGAAGCTTTTGGGAAGTGGATTACACCAATATTTTCTCCTATGGGAATTAGTCAAGATAATTGGCCGGCAGTTGTTGGTTTGTTAACTGGAACTCTAGCTAAAGAAGTAGTTATTGGTTGTTTGAATAGCTTATATGTAAAAATTGGTTATGTGACAGATACTGAAATGCTCAAACAGTTTAGTTTTGTTACTGAATTCAAAGAGGCTTTTACTGTATTATTTGCGAAACTAGGTGGAATCAAAGAGGCAATTTTAAATCCTTTTCAAATTAAACCAGCTTTAACAGGCGTTAATCAGGCAATATACGGAGTAATGCAAGAACATTTTCACTCTTTAGCTGCGGCATATTCTTATTTGCTATTTGTTTTATTATATATTCCTTGTGCGTCAACTATGGCAGCAATTCGCCAAGAAACCACATCAAAATTAATGTGGTTTTCAATTTTATGGTCATTAGTTATAGCTTATGTGACGGCAGTGGTTTTTTATCAAGCAGCAGGTATTTTGCACAATTATCAGTTTATTTTTTCATGGTTTAAATGGATAATTTTATTGATAATTTTAGGCACGGGAATTAAGAAAAGTCTTATTGTAACAAAAAAATTTGTACTAGGATAATATTGGAGGGTGAATGTTAATTCAACTGTACGATTTTATAAAGAAATTTAATATGGTTAGTTTGGATCAATTAGCCAGAGAATTCAAAATAGATGCCAGAGCATTAGAGCCTATGCTAGATATTTGGGTTAATAAAGGGTTTGTAAAAAGACAAGCAAAAAAATTAGGTTGTAAAAAGGTGTGTTCTGGTTGTAGTGTTAAAACCCCAGTCTATTATATTTTCGCCAAGAATTGTTAATTTTATGCATCTTCATCTGAAAAATATTAGTTTTAAGTACAGTAATGATGACTTTGAATTTTCAGATAAGAATCTTTTTAGTAATATAAACTTAGCTGTTAATTCAGGTAGTGCTACACATATAATTGGCAAGAATGGCTCTGGTAAAACAACGTTATTAAAAATAATTGTAGGAATTATTTATCCAGATGAGGGTGAAGTATTATTTTGTGATAAATCAATTTGCAAAAATTCATTATCTTACCGAAAAAACTTATGTTATTTAGGGCATAAAAATGGAATTAATTTATCTCTTACAGTTGGTGAAAATTGTGAATTCGATCTGCGAAATCAAGATAAAAATATAGAATTAGTCCTCAAAAAATTTGATTTATTACCTTATAAGGATACTCTTTGTTCTCTACTTTCTTCTGGGTATAAAAGGCGAGTTGGATTAGTTAGAGTTATATTATCAAGTGCTAAAATCTGGATTTTAGACGAGCCCATTATTGCATTAGATGTTGATGTTATATCTGAATTTATTAGTTTAGCGAATTTACATATTGAGAGTGGTGGAATAATAATTTATACATCACATCAACCTATTAATTTTTTAGCTAAAAATAATAGTGAGTATTATTTATGATTAGCTTAAAAAGTTTGTTTTTTCGGCAATTAAAAAGAGAGGGTTTATTGCAAATTAGAGATTTTCGAACAGCAATAAACGCCGGTTTATTTTTCCTAATGTTGATAGTTTTTTTTCCTTTAACATTACCGGTAAATTCAAATATATTGAGAATTGTAGCTCCTGGATTAATTTGGGTTGGTGTGCTGCTTTCTTTATTCCTTTCTAGCGAAAAACTTTTTAAGCAAGATTATGAGGATGGAATAATTGAGCAATGGTTTGTATCCCCTTATCCAATAACAATCATGGTGTTGGCAAAGATAAGCATACATTGGCTTGTAAATATTATCCCCGTTTTATTAATTAGTCCTTTTATGGCTA
>MHBB01000105.1:30117-43229 GCA_001803185.1 Legionellales bacterium RIFCSPHIGHO2_12_FULL_35_11 | reverse complement strand
TTGGGTAGCCCAGCAATAGTTGCATTGTGTGCGCTTTCAGCTGGTTTTAGTTCTGGTTTGAAACAAAAGGGGGTGGTGATGGCATTAATTTTATTACCACTCGCAATACCAATTTTAATTCTAGGAAGTGGCAGTATAATGCAAGGAATGCATGGCGAGCCAGTACTTGGCTTTTTGGCACTATTGCTAGCTATTTCTTTGACTTCATTAGCTCTTTTACCATTCGCAATTTCAGGTATTATTAAAATTAGTCTAGTTGATTAGGGACGTCCCTTAATTAAACCTAGAAAAAGCCTGTTTTAATAGAGTTGTTACTTCGTTTGCATCGGCTTTGCCACCTGTTTCTTTCATAATAATTCCTACAAAAAAACCAAATAATTTTTCCTTGCCTGATTTATATTCAGCAACTTGCTTATGGTTATTTAGAATTGTCTTATTAATTATATTTAATAACTCTTGTGTATCTATTCCTGAACCGTAGTTTTCATTTTTCATAATTTCTTCAATAGTTTTGTTTGAGGAAAGTAGTTTTTTAAAAATTGCTTTAGCGATATTTGGCTGAATTATACCTGTAGATATTTTGTCTAATAGCTCACTAAGAACTTTGGATGATACAGGTGGGTTTTCGAAAGATAGATGCATTTCATTTAATACAGCAGTATAAGTGCCTTTTAGCCAGTTTATAATAATTTTATTAGAAGATTTTGAAATAGATTTAACTTCCTCATAAAATTTTAGATGAGATGGGGTGGACATTATGAAGTCAATTTCCTCAATTGATAAATTATCATCTTTAGATAATCTATTACGGATATTATTTGGTAGTTCTGGCATATCATTTGCAATTGTTTCTAAGTCATTTTTGGATATTTTAATTGGTAATAAATCTGGATCTATAAAATATCGATAATCATTTTCTTCTTCTTTATCCCGTAAAGCATGTGTAGAATTTGTGTCAGGATTATATAATCTAGTTTGCTGAATAATAGGGGAGCCACTTAAAATCAGATCTTTATGCCTTTCTTCTTCATATTTAATGGCCTTTTCAATGAATCTAAATGAGTTTAAGTTTTTTAATTCAGTTCTGACACCTAATTTTTTTGCCCCTATTTCTCTTATTGATAGATTAACATCACATCTAAAAGACCCCTCTTGCATATTTCCATCACAGATATCTAAAAATCGTAACAACTCATGTAATTTTTTTAAAAATTCAACTGCTTGTTCTGCATTATTTAAGCATGGAGTTGTAACAATTTCTAGGAGAGGATTGCCTGCTCTATTTAAATCAATACTTGTAAAGTTTTTTGGTTGATCGTGGGTAGATTTACCAGCATCTTCTTCAAGATGTGCATGATGGATATGTACTTTATGACTAGATATATCAATAAATCCACCTTCAATAATTGGTCGTCTAAATTGACTTATTTGATATCCTTTTGGCAAGTCAGGATAAAAATAATTTTTTCTTTCAAAATATGATAAATCATTTATAGAAGCGTTTATTGCCATTCCAAATTTTATCGCATATAAGACAGCTTTTTTATTTAATACTGGAAGAGTACCTGGAAGGCCAGCATCAATAAAATTTACTGCAGTATTAGGCTTACTGCCAAATTCAGTGCTGGCATTTGAAAATAGTTTTGATTTAGTAGATAATTGAGCATGGATTTCAAGACCAATAACTGTTTCAAAATTCATTCTACATCTCCTAAATCAGGTGACTTTTTATGCCAATCAGTTACCATTTGATACGCATGTCCAATTTGAAATAATAATTTTTCACTGAAATAGTTTCCAATTAATTGCATGCCAATTGGCAGACCATTTTTTGCAAAACCAGATGGTAATGCAAGGGCAGGCAGACCGGCTAAATTTGCAGGAACAGTGAAAGTATCAGCTAGTTTATGTTTTAGTAGGTTCTTTTTATGTTCACCTATTTCAAAAGCGCAAGATGGAGTAGTAGGTCCTAAGATCACATCAACTTTCGCCAATTTTTCATTAAACTCATTTGATATAAGTTTGCGGACTTTTTGAGCGTTTATGTAGTAGTCATCTATATTTCCAGATGATAAAATATAAGTTCCAGTCAAAATTCTCTTTTTAACTTCATCTCCAAATCCTTCACTGCGAGAGTTTGATATTAAATCAATAATATTTTTTTGATTATGCGCACGATAGCCAAATTCAATGCCATCATATCTTTGTAAATTTGAAGATGCTTCGGCGTTTGCGAGAGTGTGATAACATGGTAGCCAATTATGCATAAGATCTAACTTAATCTCTATGATTTCGGCACCTAATTCTTTGTATATTTGAACGGATTTTAATAGGCTTTGATATATTTCGTCATCCATTTCAAGAGAAAAAAGACAAGTCGGAAATCCAATACGCAAGCCACGCAGGTCATTGTTTATATTTTTAGTGTAATCATCTACTTTGCGATCTACTGATGTAGAATCATTTTTGTCAAATCCAGCTATTACTTGCGTTGTAATGGCTAAATCTTCCACACTAGTTGTTACAATTCCAGCTTGGTCAAAGCTAGAGGCATATGCTATTTGGCCAAAGCGGGATACTAGTCCATATGTTGGTTTTATTCCGGATAATCCACAAAAAGCTGCTGGTTGTCTAGTTGAACCACCAGTATCTGTTGTTGTGGCAAAAGGAATTATTCGTGCGGCAACTGCGCTTACAGAACCACTAGAAGAACCACCAGTAACATGATTTCTATTCCATGGATTTTTTGTTAAGCCAAAATAACTATTCTCACCAGTAGATCCCATGCCAAATTCATCCATGTTGGTTTTCCCAACCATGATTGAACCTTGATTATTTAGACGTTGGACAATTGTTGCATCATAAGGGGACGCAAAATTTTCCAACATTTTTGATGCGCAGGTTGTTGGTAAATGTTTAGTGCAAAAAATATCTTTGTGGGCCATTGGGATGCCAGTTAAAATAAGTGCGTTGCCTTTTAATAAGGCGGCATCAGCTGCTCTGGCTTTTTTCAACGCATATTCTTCATCGATACTAATAAATGCATTAAGATTTTTATACTTAGCAATTCTTTGTAGATAGTGGGTGACCAGTTCAGTACTAGATATTTTTTTATCTTGGAGATTTTTAATGAGTTTGGCTAGAGATTGAGTATGCATTTCTTATTCACCATTTTGCATAATATTTGGTACTAAAAAATTTCCATCAGTAAAGCTTGGCGCAATATTAGAAAACTCATCTGTATGATTGTTATTTTGAGAAATGTCATCTCGCATATATTGATAAGAAGATGAAGGATGGGTAAATGGTTCTATCATAGAAGTATCTAGATTTTTTAGAAGTTCAATTTCTTCTAAAGTGCTTTTAATTTTAGGAAAAAGATTTGCAGCATCTTCTTCATTTATATATGCCATTTTAGCAATTTTTTTTAAAAATTCTTGAGTAATAGTCATAACAAACCTTAAATATGTAATAATATACCATATTTTATGGATATGGTGAGAAATGAATGTTTAATCGGAAGAAAGCAACTAATAATTTAGCAACATTTGATCTTCGAAGATACAAGTATTGGCAAGCTATATTTCTGTCATTCTATTCCAGAAAGCTTTATATAGATGTGGCGAAACGATGGCGTGGGATTGGCTTGACTTATTGTTTAACTCTTCTGATATTTGCTTGCATTCCACTAGGTATAAAATACATGTTAAATTTCGAGCAGTATATATGGAAAGATTTAATAGAACCTATGTCTAAAATCCCAGAGATTATAGTTGAAAATGGTGAGGTTATTTTTAAGCAAAATAAACCTTATTTTATAAAAAATCAAAAAGGAAATGATGTAATTATCATTGATACAACGGATCAAATCAAAGAAATTACTGATGAATATCCAGATTTATTTATGTTAATTAGAAAAAAACAATATTTTTTTAGAGATCCTAGAGTTGAGTTTTTGAAAGATAACGAACGTAATCAAGAATTTTATAATAAGAGGGAAATATTTACATATAGCTATGAGGGTTTTAAAAACGAAAAATTTATAGGGAAGGAGTGGGTAAAAGAAGTAGGTCTTAATAAAGTTAAAAACGCAATATTAATTTTTGTTTATCCATTGCTTGTTTCATGTATTTATGGTGTTCTGATAACAATTATGATTGTTTTTGCCATGATGGGACAAGTTGCGTCTATAACTATTTTTAAACACAAATTAAAGTTTACTCAGGCTTGTAGGGTTATGTTTGTGTCATCTACGTTTGGAACAGTTATTTTTCTGATGTTAAGAACATTAGGTTTTCATTCTATGAAAATTAACTTTATGTGCATGATATTTATATTTATATACTTCAGTTATGCAATTTTGTGTATACGAAAGGATGGTAGACAGTTAGTGCATTATTAGGATTAGAGCATCAATCATATATTAGACTTCTATTTTCAATTCCTGAAACCAAAGGAGAGGTTTTATGCTTAGCGGAATTTTTATTGGAGCAGTTGTAGCTTATACATTTTTATTAATTTCAAAAAGAGCATCTATATATTTATGGATAATGAGTTATGCGACTTTTAGTTTATTAGCATTAAAATATCAGGTTGTTGGAGGATGTTTTACTGCTTATCTATGGATAATTCTATCTATTTTAGTTTTTTTAGCAATCAATCCGCTAAGATTAGCATTGTTTACTAAAATAATTTTTAAAATTGTAGGGAAAGCCATGCCTAAAATGTCTAAGACAGAAAGAGAGGCGTTAGAAGCTGGTAGTGTAAGTTTTGAAGGAGAATTATTTAGTGGTAACCCTAATTTTCATAAGTTAAATGCAGAAAAACCTATTAATTTAACAAAGGAAGAGCAAGATTTTTTAGATGGGCCAGTGAGTATTTTATGTAGGATGCTAGATGATTGGGACATCACGCATAATAGATTAGATTTACCGCCTAATGTTTGGGAATACATCAAAAAATCTGGTTTCTTAGGGATGATTATTCCTAAAAAATATGGCGGACTAGCATTTTCGGCTACAGCGCAAATGCGTGTATTAGTAAAAATTTATAGTAGCAGTATTACTGCTGCAACAACTGTAGCTGTCCCTAACTCCTTGGGCCCAG
The DNA here is from genome assembly GCA_001803185.1 of Legionellales bacterium RIFCSPHIGHO2_12_FULL_35_11. Classification (GTDB taxonomy): domain Bacteria; phylum Pseudomonadota; class Gammaproteobacteria; order Legionellales; family Legionellaceae; genus 2-12-FULL-35-11. Next base: position 38,123 of record MHBB01000105.1, on the reverse strand, counting down.
CGGAACTTCTTTTAAAATACGGGACAGAAGAACAAAAAAATCATTACTTACCACGTCTTGCAAAAGGGGAAGAGATTCCTTGTTTTGCCCTAACAGGGCCAAATGCAGGATCAGATGCTGCATCTATTCCTGATACAGGTATTGTTTGTACTAAAAATATAGATGGGAAAAAAGTTACAGGAATGTTACTTAATTGGGATAAAAGATATATAACTTTATGTCCAGTTGCCACCGTAATAGGGCTTGCTTTTAGATTATATGATCCAGAAAATCTGCTAGGTAAAGGTGAGGATTTAGGTATAACTTGTGCCTTAATTCCAGCAAATACAGAAGGTGTGGTAAAAGGGAGACGGCATTTTCCATTAAATATCCCATTCATGAATGGGCCTACACAAGGTAAAAATGTATTTTTACCTCTAGATTGTGTTATTGGCGGTGAAGAAATGGTTGGAAATGGTTGGCGAATGCTAATGGAGTGTTTAAGTGTTGGTAGAGCCATTTCTTTGCCATCAGGTGCTTGTGGTGCTTCAAAAGCAGCTGCTTTAGCAAGTGGTGCTTATGCAAGAATTCGAAATCAATTTCATCAGCCAATTGCTAATTTTGAAGGAATAGAAGAGCCATTAGCCAGAATAGCTGGAAATACTTATATAATTGATGCAGCCTTAACTATGATTACTCGAGATATAGATAGTGGAGCAAAACCGCCAGTTGCTGGAGCTATAGTTAAATATAATACTACAGAGCTATCTAGACAAGTTGCATGTGATGCTATGGATATACATGGTGGTAAGGGAATATGTCTTGGCCCAAATAACTATTTAGCAAGAGGATTTGAGAGTTGTCCAATTAGTATAACAGTCGAGGGGGCTAATATTTTATCCAGAAGTTTAATTATTTTTGGACAAGGTGCTATTAGATGTCATCCATATGTTTTATCGGAAATGGAGGGTATTCGAGAAAATGATATTTCAAAATTTGATAAGGCCATTAAAGGTCATATTAAGTTTGCTATGAGTAATTTTTCTAGGACTCTATTATTTGCATATTTAAATGGTCATTTTATTTCCAGGCCAAAAGGAGTGCTTGCTAGATATTATCAATTATCCACATTTTATAGTATGAGTTTAGCTACATTTGCAGATCTTGGTATGTTAGTTTTAGGTGGTAGATTAAAACGAATGGAAAAGTTATCAGCTCGACTTGGTGATATGCTTGGGAATTTATATTTAGCATCTGCTGTTATGCAACTTTATCAGCATGATGGTCAATTAGAGGAAGATTTACCAATAGCTCAATGGTGTTTAGAAAAATTATTATATAATACTGAGGCGGCACTTTATGGGGTAATAGTTAACTTCCCAATTCGCTGGATGAGAATCCCATTAAAACTAATTTTCTTGCCATATGGATGTTTACGAAAAATGCCGAAAGATGATTTAGGAAAAAAATTGGCTCAAATTTTGACGAACCCATCTAAATCAAGAGATAGAATTACACGTAATATTTTTCATGAAGATTTATCTAATTCTCCTATTGGCAAAGTTGAAGATGCATTTTTAAAAATTTGTGCAGTTGAACACTTAGAGCATAAAATAAAAGTTGCTGTTAAGGATGGCGTGATTAAGACATTGACTTTTATGCAACAAATTGAAGATGCAAAAAAGTTAAAATTAATAAATTTATCAGAGTATAATCAATTAATTGTAGCCGAAAAAGCAAGACAATATGTCATAGCTGTTGATAGCTTTAGTGAGGCTGAGCTTCGAGGTATGGATAGTAAGGGATCTATCTATTGGGAGATCCCTTAAAGGTTTGTTTGATAACGTCGATTGAAATAGTATTATCTTTGTTTATTACCCTTTTTAGGGTAGTAAAACTTGTTAAAGTAATATCATCTATCTCTGCGTAAGCTGTTACTAAATAGTAGCTACTTTCGGTACTTATGGTATCTTTTGATGTTTTAAAATTATTAATTAATTTGGATACTTCATCTACACTTTGAATTTTCTTATTATTTCTTAATTTAATAATGTTATTTGCTTTAATTCCATTAGCCAATGATAAAAGTAAATGTTTCGATGCAGTATTTATGTTAATAGTGGTAGTTTGGGGGAGAGCACAGATATATTTTACTAAAGAAAGGTAGATGTTTTTATCAACACCGTAAATTGCTCTAAATTCTGAAACACTTTGGATTTTTTGGTAAGCTGGTAGATAAACAGGTTTTTCTTTTAAGTATTTTTTTACCCATTCATCTTGATTGATGTTCTTCACGATTCCAGTAATCCAGTTCTTTGTGGCAGCTAGAATTGAATTTATTTTATTTGAATTAAAGTTTGGAAATGTATTTTTTAAAAGTAAATAAAAGATGTTTTGATATTTTGGGTCAGCAATATTATTTAGATTAAATTTTGCTTGGAGATCTAATACTCGACCTGATATTTTAGCTTTTGGATAAATTTTTTGTAGTTTTTTAGGGAAAATTAATACTGTTCCATTATCATCTAAGCTAGTTAAGTTTTCTACTGTATCTTTCAGTCTATCAATTGCCCAAAACGTTACTATTTCTGCTGCTAAATGTCTTTTATCGTTGTTTATGGCTAAATTAGTATGTGCTATATCAATTTTTAGCTTTAAACTTATCGCTGTTACAGATATAGTTATCATAGCCATAATAAATAAAGCCGTTAATAAGGCACTACCAGGATTAGTCTGGTGAAACAATTTTCGATTCATTTAGATTTTTTTTAAATTTAAAAAGATTTCCTAAGCTATCAGCTAGACTTATGCTTTGCAAGTATGCCAAAATTAGTTAATTTCACAGTAAATTTTTGTTATTTTATGAAAAAATATATAGGTTTTCTTTTATCCTCCATACCTTTAGTTGCTTTTGCTAATAATAATTTATGGAGTTGTGATTATTTGCATACGGATTGGTTAGATAAGTCTGTTTTAGTGAAACAGGATTTTTACAATTTTGCAAACGGTGCTTGGTTAGAAAAAAATCCAATTCCGTCTGAATATTCTAGTTGGGGCTCTTTTTCGGTTTTGGAGGAGAAAAATCGTAACGAAATTCATGAGATGCTAAAGAATGCTGCGTTGGATAAGCATGTAAAACCTGGAAGTATTGAGCAGAAAGTAGGTGATTTTTATTACAGTGGAATGGATACAAAGAATATAGATAAATTAGGAGTTAAGCCATTAAATAAAGAGTTTGCTCGCATTAATGCTGTAAAAGACTTAGCTGCTTTGCAGAAAGAAATAATTCATTTACATCAATTAGGTGTTGGAGGAATATTTAATTTCTCTAGTATGCAAGATTTTGCAGATTCTACAAAAGTAATTGCAGCTGTCGAGCAATCTGGTTTGAGCCTCCCAGATAGAGATTATTATCTTAAAGATGACAAGAAGTTTAAATATATTCGCGACGAATTTGTTAAGCATATGACAGAAATGTTTGTGCTTCTTGGAGAAAATCGAGAAATAGCTATAAGAAAAGCAAACACTGTTATGGCTATTGAAACAGAATTAGCGAAGGCATCTTTATCTCAGATTGAGTTACGTGATCCTAAAGCTGTTTATCATATTATGAATTTACAAGAGCTCAATCAGTTGACACCAAATTTTTCATGGACAAATTATTTTAAAGAAATGGGGCACTCTGAGTTAAAAGAGATAAATATCGGGATGCCTAATTTTATGCGGTATGTAAATAAAGCATTAATTACCTTTAGCATTAATGATTGGCAGACTTACTTAACCTGGCATCTATTAGATGGAGCAGCGCCTTATTTATCTCAACCATTTGTCATGCAAAATTTCCATATGGCGGCAATTATGTCTGGTATGCAGACTTTACCAGCACGTTGGAAGAGGGTAGTTAGTACGGAAAATGGTTTTTTAGGGTTTGCAGTTGGCGAGTTGTTTGTTAAAAAGTATTTTTCTCATGCAGATAAAGCTGAAGTAATGGGGATGATTCATAATATAAGAACCGTGTTGCGTTCTGATTTGCAAAATCTAAGTTGGATGAGCAAACAAACAAAAGAGCAAGCTATTAAAAAGTTAGATTTAATAGAGCAAAGAGTTGGTTATCCAGATAAATGGCGGGATTATTCATCTTTACAGATTGATAGGGGGCCTTACATATTAAACGTATTGCGTTGCTCTAAGTTTTTAGTGAAGTATGATTTAGATAAAATAGGCAAACCAGTTGATAGAACTGAATGGGAAATGACCCCTCAGATGGTAAATGCTTATTATCATCAGTCAATGAACAGCATAAATATCCCTATGGGAATTTTACAGCCGCCATATTTTAATCCAAAAGCACCTGTTGCTATTAATTATGGAGCTATAGGTGCCGTTATTGGTCATGAAATTACCCATGGTTTTGATGATCAGGGAGCTAAATTTGATGCTGCTGGAAATTTACATGATTGGTGGATGCCTAAAGATTTGAAAAAATTTCAAAAAGCGACAAATTGTATAGTGCAACAATATTCAAATTATAAAGTAAATGATAACGTGTCATTGCAAGGTAAGTTAGTAGTTGGTGAGGCGACAGCTGATCTGGGAGGGTTGATTTTAGCTTACCGAGCTTTCCATTTATCAAAAGAATATAAAAACGCCAAAGTTATAGATGGGTATACACCAGATCAACAGTTTTTTATAAGTTTCGCACATAGCTGGGCTAATAATGCGCGACCTGAACAAGAGTTAAACTTGGCTACCATAGATCCGCATCCTCCTGCAAAATATAGAGTAAACGGCACACTTGCTAATATGTCGCAATTTCAAAAAGCATTTAATGTTGCAGGGGAAAGTGACATGGTTAATAAAAATAGATGTATGATTTGGTAATTTTTAGAGCCAATTGTCCACGCCCCTAATATTCCCATCTACTCAAAATTCCTGAATTTATAATCATACTATTTAAGGTTGTACATTCAGGAGTTTTTATTGGATAAGCCACTCTTAAAGTTAATATTCTATTATTTATCATAATGTTTACTAGCCAGTGATAACTCCCAGTTTCTACGTTTTTATTTTTAATTTTTAAACAAGGAAAACTTCCTAAGTCATTTATCAAATATGCGAAATCTTTATTTTTATATTTATATTGACAGCCAATTTTTAGTAGATCTTCCTTTTGCATATAGTAGTTAATTTTATTTGAAATAACGCATTTTGGCAGTGCGAATTTGTCGATATTTATACTTATATTTTTCGCGGAGTTTTCTAATAAGTAAAATTCTTGGTAGTTTATATAAATATTATTATAAAGTTTTATGTTTAAGTTTAAAAATTTTAAAAAATCTAATAATAAAAGTAAAATAGTAGATAATATAATAACTGTTGATAATAAAATAAAGCCATTATTTTTCTTTGAAAGTAGTAGCATAATATTAGGATAATATCCTGCTAAAACTAACTAATAATCTTTTTTTATAGTTATCTAATGTTAGTAATATTTCTACGATATCTTTTTTCTGGACTGAGTTAATTTCAATAATATTAGAATTGAGCTCCTCTGAGTGATGATTCCTATAATATAACGCTGGGATGTTTTGATTATTTAATTTTGTATAATAAGTTTCTTCAATATATTCTCCAGCATAAATAGGTGGTAGATACTTGAATTGCAGTGGAGAATTTAAGATTAATTTAGAATTATTATTTGTAACATCCTGAACAACTTTAATTTCCGCATGGTAGCAATCTGCAATTAAGAGTTTATGGAGCTTTTTAATTCTTATAGGCGCGAATAAACTTAATTCATTTTGCGATATTAAGTTTTTTATAAGAGAAAAATTGTAAGCCATGCTCCGGGTAATTAATTTATTCGGCAAAATTTCTATGCTTTTTAAATTATTATTAATTGAAGATAAAGGACCGCAAGGGGTAAATCCAGATCTATGTATGCTTTTTCGAATTAGATTGGTTGTATATTGCAGTTCTATTTCTCGTTCCATATTTTTTTTAGCCATTATAAAACCATTTTTAATCTGCAGATATTGGGTGATGAGTCCTGAGATTAATAATGTAGCGAGAAATAGGCTAATAAATATTTCAACTAGGCCATAACCTGCTACAGATATTTTAATTTTACAGGACTTACGAAAAACTCCGATCTCTGTGTTGACAATTGTTTTTGATTTAGCCATTTAGTTAGTCGACACTTCCTCGTCAAAAACAATTTTCGCCTTGACCTCAAGGTTTTTCGTAAGTACTGTTTCTTGTTCATTAGAAGTTTTTGTTAGAACTTCAAACTTCTTTATAATGTTATTTAATAAAATAATTGATTGTAATTGTTGTTTTAATATAAATAGTGATATGCTTGTAAGCAAAAATAGGGCTACTAATACTTCTGTTAGAGAAAATCCATTATTTTTCTGCATGCTCTTTCCTGAGTGTGGACTTGTCGGTATCCTATCATTTTCATATTTATAGTTGCAAGGAGTGCTAAGAATAAGATGTATGATTTTAAAAAATTAACCCACCCAGGTATTCAATCACTAAACCCATATGCTCCAGGCAAATCTATAGAAGAAGTTGCAAGGGAACAAGGAATAACGGATATAATTAAATTGGCTAGTAATGAAAATGCTTTAGGTTGTAGTGAAAACGTTTTGCAGGCAATTTGGAATTTATCTAAAGAAGATACAGCTTTGTATCATACTTCTACTACTCATCCGTTTAGAAGCGAGCTTGCTAAATTTTTGCAAATTGATCAAGAGATGCTTACGTTAAGTAATGGCTCAGACTTATTGATTTGTTTATTATTAATATGCTTTGCTATAAACAAAAATTGCCATATTTTAACCCATGATTATGCATTTGTTTCTTATGAAATTCAGGCTAAAACATTAGGTGTACCTTGTTATAAAACTCAGGCTCCTAATTTTAAAGTCGACATTGATACATTAATTAATACTTGTACTACACAAACCGCAATAATATTTTTAGCTAACCCTAATAATCCAACAGGTTTATTAATTGAATATGCAGAGATAAAAAGGTTATTGGAGTCTGTGCCTAAGACTACAATTGTAGTTTTAGATGAAGCATATTATGAATTTGCCAAAGATGATTTCTATGGAAATTCTGTAGATCTAATTAATGAGCATCCAAATTTAGTAATAATGAGAACTTTCTCAAAGGCTTATGGCTTAGCTGGATTAAGATTAGGGTATGCTATTTCTAATGAGCAAATTACAAATTTACTTTACAGCGTTCAGTTACCATTTTCTGTTAATATTGCATCTCTTGCAGCAGCAAGCGCGGCTATCCAAGATCAAGAATTTATTAAAAAGACATTAGAAAATACTAAGGAAGGGCTTGTGCAAATGCAGCAAGCTCTGAATAAACTCGGGTTTAGCTATCTTGAAAGTCATGCTAATTTTATTACAATAGATTGTAAAAAAGACGGCAATCCAATCTTTGAAAAACTGCAACAATCTGGAATAATTGTTAGACCACTCCATCCATACAAAATGACTAATTATTTAAGAGTAACAATTGGCACAGAAGAACAAAATGAGAGATTTTTAAAGGTTTTTGCACAAGTTATGGGTGAAAATTAGTTTATAAATAATTAGAGGAATGAATATGACTAGCGACTTAACAACAAAACACTGTGAATCTTGTGAGGGAATTGGAAATGCTTTAACAAAAGAGCAAATTATTAACTTAATGCCTCAATTATCAAAAGAATGGCATGTTACTGCAGACAATAGGCAAATTAAGCGATCTTTTTCTTTTAAAAATTTTTATGAAACTATGGCATTTGTTAATGCTCTAGCTTGGATTGCAAATATTGAAAATCATCATCCAGATCTTGAGGTTGGATATAACTATTGCCATGTTGTATTTACCACTCATGCACTTGATGGTCTTTCTTTAAATGATTTTATTTGTGCGGCCAAAACTGATAAGTTGTTACAATCAGGGCTGTCTCATCAAATAATATAGACGGGGCGTAGGTTGGGCCTTGGCCCAACGATAAA
>MHBB01000105.1:8812-30106 GCA_001803185.1 Legionellales bacterium RIFCSPHIGHO2_12_FULL_35_11 | reverse complement strand
GGCCCAACCTACACGCCAGCATTGATTAATTTGATGGGACAGCCGTGTTGTTACAATCCTAGTATCTATCATTTTTACTAAAAATAAGTTATCATGTTCGGGTTTTAAACCTTGCCTTACAATTTTCTAGAAAATTGAAGGCTATTCGATATGCAATTCCCACTATATTTATAGTCTTTTTGATGATATAGCGGTTTTGCATATTTTAACCATAAGGAAACTATAATGAGACATTATGAAGTTGTTTTTCTTGTTCATCCTGACCAAACAGAACAAGTTGCTGGGATGGTAGAGCGTTATGAAGCCATCGTTACAAAAAATAAAGGCAAAATACACCGCAAAGAAGACTGGGGTCGTAGACAATTAGCTTATAGCATTCAAGATGTGCATAAAGCGCATTATTTGTTATTCAATATTGAATGTAATCAAGAAACTTTAGATGAATTAAATACAGCTTTTCGATTCAATGATGCTATTTTACGTAGCTTAGTTATGAAAAAAAATCACGCAGTTACTACTGAATCAGTGATGATGAAAAAAGAGTCTAAAGAATACAAAGATAAAGATGCACTATAAGAGGAATCGCTAACATGTCACAATATTTTCGTCGTAAAAAAGTATCTCGTTTAACTGAAAACGTTAATGAAATAGATTATAAAGATATTAACTTATTAAAAAACTACATTAGTGAAACAGGTAAAATTGTTCCAAGTAGAATAACTGGCACAAGTGCTAAGGATCAACGCAGAATAGCTCGTGCTATTCAAAGAGCAAGATTATTAGCATTAATTCCATACTGTGATAGTCATAGGTAAATTTTATGGCTAAACTCAGGGAGAAAATGCAAAAATATTTGCAATTATTTCTAACTAATAAGCAATTTACACTATTGTGTACGTTAATATTAGCTTTGTTTCCTTATACTTCATGGTTAGCGGTGGTTGTAATTGCATTTATTACTTTACGCAATGGTTGGATGAATGGTTTAACTATTCTTTTACCAGTTGCTTTAGTATATTTTGCTTGCTCTTTGGTTGGAATGCCTGCTGTTGGCGCTTTTGTAAATATGCTTGCTTTATTTTTTCCATGTTATTTTGCGGCTTGTGTATTACGCATGATGACAAATTGGCAAGCTGTATTTGGTTTGTTTTTCTTGATGATTGCATTGACTTCAATTTTTGTACAATTATTAGCCCCAGATTTTGTTGTGGCTCAATTCTTGTACCTTGAAAATTTTGTAAAAGAGACGCAAACCGATGCATCAGTTACCAAGTTATTGTCTGATTTATCTAATATTAATCAAACTGTTGTTGCAAGTTATGCTTTTGGTCTGCAGATATTAAGTATTTTTTTCTCTGCAACTATGTCGTTGATGGCGGCAAGATCTTTGCAATCTCGTTTGTTTAATATTGGTGGTTTTAAACAAGAAATGTTGAGCTTTAGAGCTACTAAAATCTCTATTGCTGTTTTCATTATTTTGTTAATTGCTGCAACTAGGCTTAACTTAATAGCAATGACATTATTGCCGACAGTTATTGTTTATTTTTTATTGGCTGGATTAAGCATAAGTGCTTCTTTTGTTAATAGAAAAAATTCACGTTTATTATTACTACTAATAGTCCCTTTGATTTTGGCTCCTTTTGTTAGTGCGCCGTTTTATACTATATTGGGATTGTTTGATAGTGTGTTCAACTTAAGGTTTTATAAGTTAAAGCCTAGAAATAGAGGTTAATAAAATGCAAGTTATATTGTTGGAAAAGATTAGAAACTTAGGAGCTTTAGGCCAAACTGTAACAGTTAAGCCTGGTTATGGCCGCAATTATTTGATTCCACAAAAGAAAGCGGTTTTTGCTACTGAAAAAAACATAGCATTATTTGAATCACGTCGTGCAGAGCTTGAGGAAAATGCGGCTAAGAATTTAGCAAAAGCAGAACAAAGAGCAGCTAAGTTAAATGACTTAACTATAGAAATCAAAGCTCAAGCTAGTGATGAAGGTAAGCTTTACGGTTCAGTTGGCGTTGCAGAAATTCAAGCAGCTTTATTAGCTAAGTCACATGAGGTTTCTAAGCGTGAAATTATTATGCCAGAAGGTGTTTTTCAATCTATTGGTCAGTATACTGTAGAAATTCAAGTGCATAGTGATGTTACAGCTGTTGTGCAAGTTGTAGTTATTAGCGCTTAAAGCTAAGTTAGTGAAAATCTTATTTATAGGACTTGCACACTAACGAAAATACGCATCATTGCGAGCGATAGCGAAGCAATTGTGGCATTAAAGTCACTGGGTTGCTTCACTTTGTTCGCAATGACGGCGTACTGTAGTTTGTTTTTACGATTGTTATTTGTCAATGCGTAAGTCCTATTATTTATAGTATAAAATAATTATCAGAGGCGAAATGTTAGTCTTCTTGTTTACTAATTTTTTAAATGAAGATATTTTCTTAAGTCTTCGTTTAGATGCGATTGGTAAAGTTGATGAGCCACTTAAAAATAGATCATTAAGTGAGTTTAGAGAAATATCTGAAAATTCTAAAATTTATGTAATTCTTCCTTCTAATAATATAACTATTTTTGATTTAGAGCTTCCTTTGTTAAAAGAAAGTAAACTTCGTCCGGTTATCATGTATGCTCTTGAGGATGAAATTGCTGAGCCAGTAATTAATTTACATTTTTGTTATAGTAAAGAATTTTATTTTGATGAAAAGTTTTTAGTTGCTATTATTCAAAAGCATCTTATGCAAGAATTACAGTCAAAGTTATTATCGCATTCTATAAAATACGATTTAATCACTAGTTCTTGGTTTGCACTTAATATTGGTGAATCTTGTGTCATAGATGATACTATTTTAATTAATGAAAAAAACTTTAAAGGTAGTATTGATTTAGATCTATTAGAAAGTCACTCTAAATATTTTACACTTGATAGTCAGCCTTTAGTTTTTAAAGATACGAAAAATTATCCTGAAGGTACTAAGTTAATCCACTGCGATGATCGTGGATTAGAATGGGTTGCTAAAAGAATATTTAACAATAGAGTTGTAAATTTTTGTCAAGGTGAGTTTTATTATGTACCAAAACAGCATTTAACTAATAACTATGCAAAAATATCTGCGTATTTAGGGGCGTTTTGGATTATTAGTTTAATATTAACTGATGTCATAAATATTTTTGTATTAAACACTCAATTAAAAAAGTATACTGATAAAATTTCAGTCATATATAAAGAGTTTTTTCCAAAATCCAGTCAAGTTATTAGTCCAAAGTTTAGAGTTGGGCAGATTTTAAAGGAATCAGGTGCAAGTTCATCGAATAACTTTTGGGATATAATAAATAAATTTACTAATAGTATATATTTGAATAGCGCAACAGAGTTAGTTAAAGTTTCTGAAATGCGGTATAAAAATAAAAGCTTGGTAGTTAAAATTACTCTTAATAATTTCACCAACCTTGAACAAATTGAAAAAAATTTAAAATCATCTGGTGCTGTATATAAAAAACTAAATATAAATGATGAAAGCGGTAAATTAGTTGTAAGCATGGAGATTTCTTCATGAGCATAAATGAGCATTGGCAAAAACTAAATGATCGGGAGCAAAAATTTGCTAAGATTGGAATTATTATTGTTTTCATCTATATCTTTTATGCTTTAATTTATTCTCCTTTATCTTCATCAGTTAAACAAAAGAAACAGTTTTTGCAAGAACAAAAGGAAGTATATTTATGGATGAAAAATGCGAGTAACATTCATAAATTGGCAGAGAAAAATCCATCTGCAATTAAGTTAAATAACATTAGCGCTGTTTCTCAAAATCTTAAAAGCACAAATTTAAAAAAATTCTCACCCCACCTTATGCAAACTAATGATGGAGAAATTAATCTTAGCTTTGAAAAGGTTCCATATAATGAGTTTTTAGTGTGGCTCTGGAAAATTTCAAGTAAAAATGGGATTCTAATAAAAGATATTGATATCGTATCCAAAAGTAATGAAGATGGATATGTAAGTGTAAAGTTATTATTTTCAATTAAGCCATGAGAATGGACTCCATCTCTAAGAGAAGATTATCTGTGATACGTTTCGAATCTGTGCGTGAATCCCAAAACCGATAAGACCGTGTATCTCCTTTAAACAACTGTTTGATCCACACAAGCATACGATGTAATACAGCAAATATGACGCCAAATGGATAAGGCCGACCACGATGATTGTCTAACCCGCCTTGCTGTACTTTGTTGTGAATCAATGTTTTACATTCTTCGTAAAATAACTCTGGCGTGGTGACCGAATCTCGATTTCGTGAGAAAAACTCAGCGGCTTTGCTGTTCAGCTCTTGAGATAATCTACGCAATGCTGTCTGTGCATTACAATGTTTATCAGATAACGCATCGCTTTTTTTATCTAACTCCTGCACAAAATTCAAGAAAATATCCAGTTGCTTGTTCAAGCTTTTATCTAGGTTTTCTTGTATACATTGTTTGCCTTGCTCATAACTTTTAATCGCATGTAATTCTGTTTTAATGTTTGTGGCTTTTGCACACAATTCCCGACAATTTTCTTGATATTCTTTCTCAAACTGCTCATAAATAGGCTGTTTAATTCGTGCATCAATCGTTCTCTCTAGTAATGCATTCCACACGGTTTCATCAATTGTACGCTGTATGAGTTCTTGAGTGATATCAAGATCTTCTGTTTTCTTGGCTACTGCACGTAAAACAGCAACATCTAAATCATTCAAACGCATCACATACTGTAAAACCCAGGGTGGTGTTTCATCCAGGGATATCCATTCATCAAGTTCGATCGTATCTGGTTTCATCCCAGAAACAAGTGCTTGGTAGCAGTCTTGAGTAGGCGCCATTTTTTCAGACATTTTTTTTAAAAATGGCTCTAACGCTGTCTTATTCATTTTAAAATCTATATTGTTAAAAAAAGCTTGCACATGCTCCGCCCCTAATGCTTTATTTTCACACCTCTCAAGCAGAGTCATCACAGATATATGATCTAAGATCATGGACTCATGTTGCACGGTTTTTAAGACCGTTTTTTGCGTTTGCGAATACTGTATTAGCTGTTTCAGTTGATTAAATGATAAATCTTTCCGCTCTAAAACAGCGGTGTGCATTGCTTTATCTGTCTGGGATAACGCCACCACCTCACCCAGCTGTACTGCATTCAATTCCACTACTTTTTCCAAACCTAAACGAAGTAATTTGGCTTTACTGTCAAGAGCCATAGCTGGATATCGATTTAAAAGATTTTTAGCATTCGTCCAACTCAGATTTTGTGACAGATAAAGCGCTTGATCTGATTTACAATTGTTAATGTAAGTAAGTAAGTATGAATAAGCTTGTAGGTCCAAACCAAAATCTGCTTGCCAAGCCGTTTGATCTAATTCATTTTTATTTTCGCTAAATGTAAGTTGATTTGCCAAAGCACATGCCCGAATTAGGGCATTAAAACTATCTTGGTCGGCTTCTGCTACATCAACATTCAGCACCGTATCCCAGTTTACTTTTTCAAGAGATGGATGTGCATACTTGACAATATACGCATAAGCAGTTTGTCTTATCCCAAAACGCGCCTCACATGCCTCAAGCTGAGAGGCACTATATAACATAGAATGCGCTAATTTTTTCTTAAAAAAAGCACTTTTTTCTGTAAAATTTTCACTGAACCAGTGTATTGGTTCAACTTGATTGATGATTAAGTCAAATGTACCCTGGAGATAACGGACTTGTTCTACCAAACGCTGATACGCAACTTTATCTTGATAGCCTTGCGGCGGTTTTCCACGATGCACAGCGTGATGTGTTGTGCCGAGCCACTGATTATTCTTCAGCACGACTTCATTCACTTCATCTGCTGATAACAAAACACAAGAATATTGATCCTTGGCTAAATGGGTCCATAAAAGCGCCTGAATCGGTTTTGTATAGGCATTTAGATAATTTTTTTGGTTTTCATATGTCTCATAATAATTTTTAGAAACCTGTAAATTATTATCAAAAAAGGATACATCATATCTCTTATTGAGTAGCTCTGGCGTGAGATAAGCATTTTTGGTATGCGATGCCTGCGTTAGTTTCTGCGTTTCAACATGCTGCTCTTTCTCAAGTTCTACTTCATGTTGCATCTCTTTTTGTGTTTCAACCGCCTGGCTCATTTCTTGAGTACCCGCACGTTGCATTTGCGCACACATGCCTTCCTGTGAGTATCGCGTGACAATTTCACTCAATTGATTATTCATCGCAATTATCTCTTCTTCAGATTGCAGAGCTAATCTTTGCCATGCATCCAATAACCATTTCTTCTTTTCATTAAAAATATCAGCAGTCGAACGGTCTTGTCGTATGGCACCATATTGCTTGACCCAATCTAATTTATTCTGGGTAATAAAAAACTCCTGAACCTTTTGATATAAGGCTTCTTTCTCATCAACTGTTTGCGCTGCGAATAAACGTTTTTTTAAATCACTCCGAATACAATTTTCCATTTGAGCCAACGCAGCATGGAAGTTATCCACTTGTAATTGCTGTTCAAGCTTTTTGGTCATCCCTTGACATAAGGTATTAAATTGTTGCTCCCGTAATACATTAGGAACCACCACCTCCACAGATTGCATACCTTCTAATAAAGCACGCATCCGCATACATCCTTGTGTAAACTGCTGTATGCTTGTGTCTGCATCTATCATCACCACGGCTTTTGCAGCAGGACTTTGTTTAATGTCAGTACCCAAAGTACGCGCTTGGTCATAAAACGTAAATCGCTGCTCAGGACCAACCTTTAACTGTTCAACAATAAATGATTCATCCGTATTACCAATTACTATTGGTGCTGCTTCAGGATCCGCGACACTTAGCGCAGACAAACGCTTTTCAGTATCAAAATACAACACATATTTGATTGCATCACGTTTTTGTTTTTGTAATACTGTTGCCAGACAACGTGCAACATCAAGATTAGCAATTCCTTTAAAGCTTGCTGAAACATCAATCATGGCTTGAATGGATTGTTCGGCATCATGTGAAAAAATATCTTCAATATAGGTCTGCGTCTCTTTAAATTGAATCGGATGAATTTTTGGATTTTTCGCTTTCAGCGTTTCAACCACGTATTCATTGGTATGAGTTTCCTCTTGAAATGCCAACCGTTGATGAAACGTTGAATGATTCCATGGGGTCCCACTCATCCCATGGCATTTTTTAAAAATATCCACATGATTATATGCATCATGATGTAAAATTGATGTATCTGTCTCAATATTAGGTAACACTACCGTTTTCAACACCTCAAATATAAACATTTGATGCTTATGCAATGCTTCTGAAAGGTCTTTGAGAGTTGCTTCGTCCTTCAAGTTGATTTTCGATAGGCATTGCTGTGGACATAATTCTGAAAAAAGCTTTGCGATCGGCGTCTCATCACAAGAACTATACCGCGTTTTGTTGTTGGCATATGTTTGCGCTGCACTTGTTTTCCATTGTTCCAATGTCTCAGCCAACAGGTCTTCCGGCACCCCATCAATCAGCAGGGATTGAATCGTATCGTTCGCCGTCTCAAGCACGTTTCCGAAGCGACTGCGTTCATTTGGAATATTATTGGCAAGATAAGGAATCGCGCAAACTTGGGCAGCTACCTCTTTTTTCATCTCCGCAGATGGACCATAATGCTCTTTATATTTTCTTCTGAGCGTATAGGGCAACAACACATTCACTTGTTCTTTATAAATAGCCAGCTTTTCTTGCAAATTCTGCGGTGCCTTGTGGATCCAATCAGGGATGGATTGATCTAATAAATATCCCTCCAGTTCATCGACTGTCGCATCTAATTGCTTTGTTTCAACGATGAGGCGTGAAGCCAATACCTTAACCAAATCCGTCAGCACCTGCTTTAACCCTTCTTCAGAAAACTCCTGTTTCTTTTGAATGGCACTCAACAAAGTGATATCATGTGGGCCGTCTATCCATACATTTTCAAAACATTGGTACAGCGCAACCAAGTGTATAATCACTGAAACAGGAAGATAAGTTTTCTCTCCAACGGTATAATTTAATTTTTTCTTAATCTGTAACCCTTGATGCACTTCATCAATCAACACTACTGCACGTTCAGAAAAATGCTTTAATAATGTTTCAACTCCCAATACTTGCTTTTCCCAGTCTGCATAGGCTGATTCTTTTGATGGTTTTTTACCTAATAATTCAAAATATTTCAAGTCCAAAGACTGTACCGATTCTCCTGTCGTGACTAAATAATTACCGTCGACTATCGTATCCTTCCATTGCACATCCAGCGCTTTGAGCCGCTCTACACTGCAATCGCTTTCTCGATTAAATTTAAATGAAATGGCTTTTTGTTTAAATAACTTATCTGAAGTCTCCTGTAAATCTTTATAATTCGCATAAAGCAACGCACTCGGGACTTCTATCACCACTAAATTATAGCCATTTGCTTGTAATTTTGAAAAAGCAGGCGCAATCACTTTCGATTTACCCCCACCCATCAACACCTGTTCAATCGTTTCTTGAGAAGACAACAAACGTTGGATGGCAGCTTTTTGAGCTGGATGTAACAAAATATCCGCTTCGTGTTGTAATACGGCCAATGCTGGCTCAGTGGTAATATTCACTAAATTTTCAGCACACAAACATTTTGCAAGACGCACTGCAATTTCTGGTTGTTCTTTTTCAAGCGCATTCTGCCATTCAGTGAGCAACTTTTGCCCTCTGGCATACTGCTGTTGCTGAAGTTTTTTCTGGAGATAGACAGCAATATTTTGATGCAACTGTTTAATTTTTTCAACAGATAACTGTGTTGCATCGAGATATTGCTGCTGATTGTTTTTAAAATATAAGATTAACAACTGTTTTAAATCAATGGTCTTTTCTGCTCGAGCCATACGCTGTGTACACCACCGTGCATGAGCAAGCTCCTCCTCTGGCCCTTGATGTGCAAAATTAATGAGCTCTTGCTCTTCTTTTTCGCAAGACAAATTAGGCAATTGGATCTGGTCCCAAGAAACATTCAATACACTCTGTTTAACTAGTTCTAAAGCCTGATATTTCGCAACCCCTGATGCTTTTTCAAACTTATCCAATGCACCCTTAATATCAGACAGATTAAGGGTGTTTGATGCAGTCGATGTGGGCGGGAGCAGTTCATCTATCGATATCTCTGTCACATCAACCTTCAGCGCCTGCCATATTGATTGAGGATAATCATGCAGAATTTGTGGATCATGCTCTATCACGGAAAAAGAATCAAACTGACAATTGATGGTACGGAGTAGATTGGCGCTCATGGCAGATTTTCGTCTATCTGTACTCGTCAGTCCTATCAAACAATCTTCGGTCACTTTTCTTTTCTTGCTCAAGTTGTTACCAGTGATCATTGAACGGGAGCTCGAATAGGTTCCATCAGAATCACCAAAAGTAAAATCATTATGATAATCATTCACCTTCTTAACAGAGGATGCATTTTCAAAAAAATATAAATCAGTAGGCATAACATTATGGTCAAAACAATATAAATTCTTAAGACTTAGCTCTAACCATTCACGACCCAAAGTCCCCATAGCTGGGTGCATTTTACACCGATGATAGTAATCTAATAATTGTTTTCGTATGGATGCTTCCAGCATCCATGTAGCAGTTAAAGCATACTGCTGTTGCATCCGTAGATACAAGTCAAATAGCCTCTTGATGTCATTTCGAATCTCTACTGGCAGTTGTTTCTCCTGCAGCTGATACCCGACCATTAAATTTAACACCATTAATTGACAAACAACTACTTCCGGTGGGAGAGGGCACGATTTTTTTGGCGAATTCTGTAGTAATTGAGGCAAACTCTTTAATATCAAATTAATATAGCACCACTCTTCATTCGCGCCTGTGATGCCTTCACGACAGGCTTTTAACCACTCCAGGGCACGGTCAAATTGATAGGACCCTAAATAGACATAACTCAAAAATAATTTCTCAGCACAGGTCCGTGCAACAGGATGACCATCCTGAACCTCAAAAATAAGATATTGTGCTGTACAGCTGTATTGTATGGGAATTTCATTAGTACGATTTGCTTCTTCAAACCATTCTGCATCAATATCCTGTTTCAAATGATAATATTCACTCACGGGAGAACAAGCATTTTCAGGAATAAAAGGTTGCACTGGCATCAACAGAATCATCCCCATATCATCTTGAAAGGTCAAAGAAGCAATGCCTACACCCAGCTGAATCGGCTGATCTAATAAACGAAGCTTCCGGTGACGCCAGTTCAACTGAATCACTGACTCTTCCCGCTCCAACATGAGCTGATAACGCGGGAATTGTATGGTTTTCTCCGTAACAATGGTCAATCGCGCCGATTCAAAAGCGGCAGTACGAGATAAAATGTCATCATTAAAAAGAACCCTGTCTCCTTCAACGGTGCTGATCTGCCATTCATCCAATGCTTTTTTTCCAAGATAATGACTGGTTCTATCCAAGTCTGTGATTTCAAATGCAGTCTGGTCCCGAACATTCAACCAATATAATTGATCACGTTCTTGCAAAACGCTGGGCAAGTTCTCATTTCTGACACTAGAAATACAAGATAAATACATAGCCTGTTCAGAAGAAGTTGCATACAGTTGATACAAAGACTTACCAGCATTCAATCCGCGTTGAATCATCCATTTACTATCAGAAGAATATCGACTAAAATAAATTGTTTCTGTGGGTAATTCGACTGAGATCGTACGCTGATCCCAAGAGATGAAGCACTGCTTAGTACACAGATTACGACCTGTAAATAAAACATGATTTTTAATGTTTAAAGGGGTCGTTGTCAAGGCCAAATTCTTATTATTAAAGACCAACCCAGACGCTGCATTAACCGTATAAATCCTGTCATTATTTCTATATACATGAAAAATTAAATTTTTATCTTTTTTAATCATCGTCCCATCAAGCTGTTGTAATGACAACGATGTAAGGATTGTCTCAATATGCTCGACAGTGACGCTATCTTTGTTCTCTAATAACCAATTAGAAAAAACTTCTTTATCACAATCCGTTCTAACAAGACTATCCGGATCTTGCCATTCATGTCGGTTTTGATTGATATTTAAGATAAAATACGAATTCAATAATGCATCCATCTGTTTTGATTGATTATTTCTGTTGGACATACATAACTCAAATCGATAACGATGTAACGAGGCTCGCACATCTCTATCTTGGGTAACCTGAATGCTTTCATTCAATTTAGCCAAACAATCATCATAAGCCTGTTGAGCAAGGTTCGAATCTTGTTCATGACAATAACGCATGATCATGCAATACAAGCGCATAAACGGTAAACTTTTCTGTGTTAACTGAATACAATCAGAATGTTTATTTGCCTCAAGACCCTGATGAACAAACCATTTCACCGTTTTAAAAAACTGAGCAGATTTTTCTTTCAATTCCGCAATGATTAAACCGGGCTGAAACAAATTGGCTTCAATATAGCCATATAATGCCTCATGTGAAGATAAATACGCAAGTTGTGCTGATTGTGAAAAACATTCCAACGTTTCAATCAATTGTTGTGATGGATTGATTTTTAGCGAAAATAATAATCTCTGTTCAATGATATCTGTATTCACAGTCGAAGAAAAAGACCAACTTGGCTTCCCGGATAGAATGGTATAAGAGAATAATTGAATCCTATTGGATTCTTTTGACTTAGGATAGTCCTGATATTCAAGATGCCCATATGCACGAATAAGGTGAGGATCCAAACATGGTGTATTTTTTGATGCATATTTCCAGGACTTCACCTCTTCAATATGCGCGGTGCTACCCTTAATGGCGCATTGCAATGGTGACAGAAGCTCGATATGATCAGGGTTAGAAGAGTTCCAATGCCTAGCAAGGAGCTGTTCGCTGTTCTGCTCACAAAACCCTTTAGCATAGCAACATTCTATTGCATATAACAACTCAAATTTTTGGCAAATAATTTTGTATTCGAAGCCTTTCTTGAGCTCAGGCTGCTTGATAAGCAAATGAAATAAGCCATGCAATTCTGCTTCACGGATTTTTTGAAACCATTGATCCTTACAATCATGATACTTTTTATTACGCCTATACTCATCGAGAGGACATGCATTATAACAATCTTCTAAGCTTGTTTTTTTATCTTTATATAAAGCTAATAATTGTTTATAAAAGTTTAAAATGTCGTCGTGAACAACCTGCTGATTAAATTGCTGACGTATCACCTCGAGGCGTTGATCCAATCTCGGATTATGCATGGCTAAATAAGCATTTTCTGGTGTACACCCTAAAAATCTCTTCACCCATACCTGGTTAACTACATTTGTAAAAGGCAAGGAATGGTTTATTTTTCTGTCAACAATATCAATAATTGCGCAAGCATTGAGCTTTAAATGCAACATCCTCGGGAACATGGCATTTGTTCCAAATTTAGAACGGCAAGCGGTATAATATTCATATTGCAGTGCAGTTAAACACTCAAAAAATCTCAGAGCTGTGTCATGATTATTGATTGAATCATAGAATTGGGTCTCTAGCGGTAAATTAAAAAACAAATCTTCTATTAGCATAATACACGCGAGCTTTTTGTTGTCTACGCTATAGCTATATGCGAGGCAACGCTTTTTTAATTCATCTAAATCTGCTTGTAAAGTTTCAGCGCTACATTTAGCTTTTAAATCATTGATCGTTGTGGTACTTTGATATTGGTCGATTACCTGATTTGTTTTCTCAAACTGAATCGATATCTCTTTATGCGCTGCCTGATTTATCTGATTTTTTGCTGGCAATACTGATAATACCTGTGGTTCAATCCAATCCAAAATGCTGCGGATTGCTTCTCTATCATTATCAATCTTAGTCACAACAAAATTAGACATACCATGCAACATAGACAATTGCTGAAGGCAGGCTTTTTTTAACTGAGCCAAATCACCCTGTTCACATGAAGGCGTTTTTTTCAAAATACCCCAATAATCATTCAGCGCATACTGCCGAAAATCATACATAAACTGCGTATATTCATCTTCCGTTGTAAATTGCGCTTTTAACATGGCCTCCAAGCAACGTTGTGCACAAGTCCCAGAGATTTGTGCTTCAACAGTACGTGGATCATAAACCTTCTCCCCAATTAAGCGAAAACAGGTTTCATATAAGTATTTTTCATTATCCTCGTTATTGCATCGACAACAACCCGTCAACGGTCGCATCAACATAGGTAATAGGTGTGAGAAGAGATCATTGTCTTTATTTATATCGTTTTGATTTTGAAATTGATAGGTTAAAACATGATACGCTTCTTGATTATTTTTAAAACACTGTGTATGGTATATATTGATGCCACAACCGGTATTATAAATTGAAAAAAAGAGTTGCCCTGTCTTATCTTTCTTGAATTGATAAATCATTCCATGTTCAGACCATCCAGCAGGCAGTAAGATATCCTGACCTGGCGCAAGATTATCAATGTCAGCTCTAATGACCTGACATTGCGTCTCTAATTCTTTTTCAGATGCGACATAACTCAAGCCCTGTTCATATTCAGAAAGTTTCGTAAATTTGTTAACTAAATCAGTGAGACCATGGGGCACAGAGGTCAATTGTGTAAAATACTTCCGAAAATACTGAATAGAATGTGAAAGCAGAATGAATTCTAGATCAAAACTACCCAAAATATAGGCGTCGTTAAAGATATGCGCAAGCAGTTTTTTATTTATTTCATTCATGAAAATTCAGTTCTGGAGATTCTTATGACATTGTACACGTTTTTATTTTAAACATCAAGTAAATAAATAGAGCAATTAATTAACTTAATGGCAGTGCCTATTCGCTTACATCTTTTTGTACATTTCCCCAAGATTGAATGCTAGCAGATCCCTTAACTTCTTCTGGAAGCTGGTTTAACTTTTCTTGTGCAGCTTCATAAGAAGTGTATGTACCATATAAGCCTTTATAGTCCCCATTATTTGTTTTTACTTCTGCTGAACGTTCATTTTTAGGAGCTTTATATAGTACACCAGCTACTTTTGATGGTTTTTTATCATTGGCTATTTCAATGGTATATGATGTTGGATTTTGGCTATGAACCCAACTCTTATCTACATCTTTAGATGAAGTTGGATTTCCACTTCCTACGTGGTATGAGCTTGGCACTACAACCCTACCACCACCTTCACTACTGGGAGTATAATTATTTGAGTTATAACCTTGATCGTATGCATTATAGCTATCTGGATAAATCATTTGTGAGTCATATCCATTATATCCACGATCATTATGGTAACCACTAGTGCCATCCATTAAACAAGCTGACAGATAAGAGGCTGCTAGTGTAATGATTGTTATTTTAATTATCTTTATCATTCTAATCACCCCATGCAGTTTTATGCAAAAAAATTAAGATATATGCTAGTAGTATCTGCAAAATTCCAATAAACTTTAGTTTTATTTAAAATTAAAATAATTCTATGTGGACAGAGAGGCGTTCAGGAAAATTACATCAGCGAGGTAGTCAAGATCACCGAGATCCATTTGAAAGAGATAGAACTAGGGTTATTCATTGTCCGGCATTTAGAAGATTGCAACGAAAAACGCAAATTCTAGGTACAGGGGAAGGTGATTTCCATAGAACTAGATTGACTCATTCATTAGAGGTTGCATCGATTGGTTGTGCATTAGTTAGAAATATTGTTATAAATCAACATGATAATAGCATGTTAAATTTTTTGCCTAAGGATGATTTAATTAGTGTAATTTGTTTATTACATGATATCGGTCATCCACCATTTGGTCATGGGGGAGAGGTTGCGTTAAATTACATGATGCATGATTTTGGTGGTTTTGAAGGAAATGCTCAAACATTGCGTCTTTTAACTAAAGTTGAAGAAAGTTATGGTAGTAATGGCTTAGATTTAACAAGACGTTCTTTATTAGGAATATTAAAATATCCAGCCTCATTTTCTAAGCTATTAGCCAAAGAACTGCCAGATCCTATTTCTGAAACTAAAAAACCTATTCGGATTAATGATTGGCTACCGCCAAAAGGATATTATGATAGCGAAGAGGATGTTGTTGCATGGATTCTTAAGCCATTTCAGGAAAAAGATCGAGAATTATTTCAATCGATAATTAGAGGAAATAGCAATAAAAAGCATGGAAGAACAAAATACCATTCTCTTGATTGTTCAATAATGGATATCGCGGATGATATTTCATATGGTGTACATGATTTAGAGGATGCTATTCATTTGCGGTTAATAAGCCGGTATAATTTTGATACTACAAAACTTAGGCAACTACTAAAAGACACTAGATTATTTGATACAGGCGAAAATTTTTTAGATTTATTGTTCTCTAAAGAGTTAGCGGAGCGCAAAGAGGCGATTGGGAAAATAGTAAATTATTTTGTAACTTCTGTGGAGATAAAACCAGTTAACCATGATTTTATTGATGGTCTTTTTAAATATAATTTTTTTTTATTGCCTGAGGCTAGATCTTTGTTAGATTATTTTATGGATACAATATATAAAGATGTTATTGACTCACAAGAAGCAAGAATTTTTGAATATGGCGGTCAAACAGTAGTTCAGCGCTTATTTGAAGCCTTTATTTCAAACCCTGAAAATTTATTAGATATCAAAAATCGCGATCTTTATAGAAATGCAAGTGATAAAAAGTCAGCTAATAGGATTATTAGTGATTATATTGCAAATATGACGGATGAGTATGCGTATAGAATGCATGAGCGATTATTTGGATTTAATACTAGAACAATTTTCGAAAGAATTTAACCTAGAAAAAGCAGTTGAGCTCTACTACGAATGCCCACTGCCATTAAGTAAGTTAAATTCAGGACATAATTTTGAAAGATATTATAAATGGTTTCATGATGCTTCTCCTGATGTTATTCGTATTGTTTCTCCTAATTCATTTTGCAATATTAGCTCACCAGACTCACTAACACCTATATATTTCCCTGAATTAATAGTACTCTGCTGGATAATTGAAATATTTTTACCATGTAAATAATCGACTGTTTTCCATTCATCTGTAAATATATTAAATCCATCTTTACGAAATAGCAGAATGTAATTATGCAGATTATTTATTATTTTTCCAATAATAATATTTCTATCTAGATGATCCTTTGATATGCCAAATAGTGAACACCATGGTTTGTCAATGTTAATACAGGATTGATTTTTAGAGTCGGAATTTACATTTATTCCAATACCAAATATTAATGTGTGGTGATAATTTAATGGTTGAGGAGCAGTATCTTGTTTATTTGAATGTAATAATTCTATTAAAATTCCGGCAAGTTTTTGATTTTGCCAATATACATCATTTGGCCATTTAATTTTAAGGTCTTTAATATTTAATTCAGATAAGGATTTTATAATAGCCAGTCCTGTTACTAGACTTATTGCTGATAATTTTGAATACGCTAAATTAATTTTATAACGGATGGAAAGACAAATGTTTTCATATGCAGCAGAAGTCCAAGCACGTCCAAATCTTCCTTTGCCATTGGTCTGATATTCAGAGCAGCAAATATCAATGATATTATTTTTGCTAGAATCATTAGGCAAATTTTTTAGAAAGACATTTGTAGAGTCAATTGTATCAAAGATATGAAATCTTAATTGATGATTTAATTCTAGAGAATTAATATTGTTTCTTATAGCTGTTTCGTTAAGTAAGGGCACTTATATCTTCCAATATTTTATATCTAATTTCATTAATTTGTGGTCTATGGCAAATTGCCCCGCCGCAGGCAATTTTAGGCATAAATGAAGTTATATGCCATTCAGTATCTGTTTTTAAATCAATAATTGGAAATTTATTTGCTTGAATATGCGGTACTGAAAATTTATCTGTCGGATAAACAAGACCTAATCCACACGCTTTAATAAAAGCTTCTTTTTGTGACCATATATTAAAAAATGTAAGTGCTTCTAACCTTGAGTTAACCTTAGAAATAGCGTTAATTTCAGCGGATGAAAACATATTTTTTCCGATATCTAAATAAGAGCGGTTACTAAAAAATTCCAGATCAATTCCAAGAGGGTACTTTTTACCAATGGCTAATAACGCAAGATCTCCAGAGTGACTTAAATTAAATTCTAATTGAGGATTATTTAAAAGCATTGGTTTGCCATATTTATTTTCCGAAAATTCTAATTGATTAGGATTTGTATTTTCTAGATAACGTGAGAGAATCAGTCTTTTAGTAACATGAGCAACGGTAAATCTGTGTTGATGTTTTGCGAAATGAAATCTTGATGCTCTGGCAAGTTCGCTTTCACTTAGAATATTTTGTTGGTCTACGCGGATAGAATTTAAAGAATATTGCCAGATATCTATTCTATTTTGTGATAGAATACTGTTATTTATATCGAAATAGGAAAATTTATTGCTGATAGCCCCATGAATAAGTTCTTTATTATTTAAAAAGTTAGATTCAGGAGTAATATTAAGCATATAAACTGTCATATTTTTTGATTTATTTGGGCAATTATGCTACTTTTTATTATTTTGTACAACTATGGTGAATGAATGAGCTTACAATTTTTAGATTTTGAGCAACCTATTGAAGAGTTAAATCAAAAAATCCAAGCATTAAGGATGATTGGGAATGATAATGAAGTTAACATAAGCGAAGAAATATCTCGCTTGGAAGGGAAGGTAGTTGAGCTTACTAAAAATATTTTTGCTAAACTAGACCCATGGCAAGTAGTGCAATTAGCTAGGCATCCACAAAGGCCTCAAACTACCGATTATATAGAGCATATCTTTACCGATTTTCAAGAGTTGCATGGCGACAGGCATAATTCATGCGCACCTGCAATAATTGGCGGATTAGCGAGGTTAAATAATAAGCCTGTTGTTGTGATTGGTCATCAGAAAGGCAAACGAACTAAAGAAAAAATTTATAGAAATTTTGGTATGGCTAGACCTGAAGAATATAGACGAGCACTTCGTCTAATGAAAATGGCTGAAAAATTTAATTTACCTATTATTACATTTATTGACACAGCTGGCGCATATCCAGGAATTGGTGCAGAAGAGAGAAACCAATCAGAGGCTATTGCTAAAAACTTACAAAAAATGTCTAATTTGAAAACCACTATAATTTGTATAGTGACTGGGGAAGCAGGTTCTGGTGGGGCATTAGCGATTGGTGTTGGTGATAGTGTGGCCATGCTTAAATATTCGATTTATTCTGTTATTTCTCCTGAGGGTTGTGCCTCTATATTATGGAAAGATCCATCCAAAGCTCATGAGGCATCAGAAGCTATGGGAGTTACAGCAGAGAAGGTTCATGCTCATGGATTGGTCGACTTATTAATTGAAGAGCCATTGGGTGGGGCTCATCGAGATGTTAAGGCAACTGCGGCAACATTAAAATCAGTAATCGAAAAGGAGTTAGCAGCGTTGAAGTTGCTTTCTACTGATGAACTATTAAAGCGTAGATATAATAAATTAATGTCGCTAGGGGCTTGCTAGTTAAGATACATTGAGATTTATTTAATGGAACTTCATGAGTTGCTCATTAGTCCTAAATGGATTGAGGAGTTACAAACATTTGAGAAGATATTTATTGCTTTTAGTGGAGGACTAGATTCCACGGTTCTTCTGCATTCTTTATGTAATATTCCAAGTTTAAGAAATAGATTACATGCAATTCATATTAATCATGGAATATCAGAGTTTGCTGACGATTGGGAGAAGCATTGTTTAAATATTTGCTTAAGCACCAATATTCCGTTGATTATAAAAAATATAAAAATTCTCAAAAAATCAAATATAGAAGAGCTTGCTAGAAATGCAAGATATAAAGTATTTGAAGAAATAGTTTTGGAAAATGAGTGTATTGTATTTGCGCATCATTGTAATGATCAGGCTGAAACTTTTTTATTAAATTTATTGCGTGGTTCGGGAGTTTCTGGTTTGTCTGGAATGCCAGAGATTCGTTCTTTAGGGAAGGGGGAATTGATTAGACCTTTTCTAAATATAATGAAGCATAGATTAGAAGATTATGCTGAGCAATATAAGCTTAATTGGGTAGAAGACGATAGTAATACCAACGTAAATTTTTCACGTAATTATTTAAGACATAAAATTATTCCATTATTAAATGATAAATGGCCAGCTGCAATTCGTAATATTACAAATTGTGCTAGTAAATGTAGGGATGCAAAGGAAAATTTAAGTGATTTAGCTGAGTTAGATGCTAAGATTATTAGTTACCAAGATGATATGACTCTTGATTTGAGTATTGTACCTGTTCATGATTCTAGTCGCTTATGCAATGTTTTAAAAGCGTGGTTTGATAAATACAATATTAAGTCACCAACAGCTACAATTTATCACAAATTGATAACCGATGTGATTTTAGCTAAGACAGATGCAAATCCATATTTTGCTTTTGGAAAAACAGAAATCCGGCGTTTTAAGAATAAATTATATCTATCATTTAAAGAATTCCCAGATAATATAATTCAGCCAAGATTTGAGGATAATTGTAAATACAATAATAAAATTTGGGATGATTTTCCAAATAGTTGTAATTTGAACACCAAGCTAACTGTTATTGCTAAAAAAGCTGATTTTGGTTTATCTATTAATGCTAACGCTTTAATAGAAATTAGATTTCGAAAAGGTAGCGAGACTATTAAGAAAAATGGGCACGCTAAAAAATTAAGAAATATTTTTCAAGAGTTAGCGGTTCCGCCTTGGTTAAGAGATATAATTCCATTAATATATTTAAATGGCGAGTTAAAGTTAATAGTTGGATATTTGGCCGCTGATAAGGCTTTAGGCACAGTAGATGCATTTGAGATTTCTTTAAAAGATACTTCTAATTTGAGATAAATATGTCGCAACCATTAATCAATATTACTAAAAAACAGGCGATTGTTTTTGCGCTATTTTTAGTTTTGTATGAATTTTTAGTTTATATAGCTAATGATATGATTATGCCTGCTATGATTCATGTTGTGAAATCATTTAATGCTTCAAATATATATATTGCCTCATCGTTGTCATTATACGTTTTGGGTGGTGCTAGCTTGCAAATTTTATTAGGCCCGGTTTCTGATAAATTTGGTAGACGGCCAGTTATGTTATTTGGGGTGCTATTTTTCCTGATAACCACATTTATGATTTCATTTAGTGCGAATATTCATCAGTTTTTATGGTTAAGATTTTTTGAAGGGATGGGATTATGTTATATCAGCGTTATAGGATATGCCGTAATTCAAGAAATTTTTGCGGAAATGGATGCTGTACGATTAATTGCCGTAATGACGAATATTGCAGTTACAGCTCCATTGCTCGGTCCTTTAGTTGGTGCATTATTAGCTAATTCACTTAGCTGGCATTATATCTTTATTTTAATAGGTTCATTTACTTTATTAGCAATTTGGGGATTATGGAAGTATATGCCGGAGCCAGTTGGTCAAATTCGGCGGGATGGTGAGGAAATAAAAGCAGAAGATTTTTCTTGGCGGGTAATTTATGAAAATTATAGTAAACTAGTTAAAAACCCTAAGTTTTTCTTAAGTGGGGTAGCATTTGGCTTTTTAGGTATTGGATGCGTCGCCTGGATAGGGCTTGCGCCAATTATTTTAGTTTCTGAAAATAAGCTTACTTTAATTCAATATGGTTTGTGGCAAGTCCCTGTGTTCGGAGCTTTTATTATAGCAAATATAATTTTGATAAAGTTAACATATAGGTGTACTTTGGAGTGGTTAATTTTAGTTGGAAGTATTATTGCATTTTTGGGCTTGGTTTTGTCATTTGGATTACCATTGCTATTTGGGAATAATTATATTTGGTTAATGCCAGGGATCATTTTATATTTTTTTGGATTTGGTTTTAGTTCCTCACCTATATATAGAAAAACATTATACGCAACTAAAGTAAGTAAAGGCACAGCATCGGCTTTGTTAAGTATGACCTATATGAGCATACAAGGTTTAGGAGTAGAGGCGGCTAATTTAGTATATACATTCCACCAGAACTATCTTTTAGGTGCTTTTTGCGCATTTACAGGGATTATATATATGTTTTTTTATTATAAAGTTAATTAGGGAGTGTTGGTTCAATTGGACTTTATGACTTTTTAAAGACATGTTCTAAAAGGCGTCTTTGCTAGCGATAGTGAAGCAATCTAGAGACTTTAAGCATCACTAGATCGCTTCACTTTGTTAGCAAAGACGACAATTTTGAGTGCTTTTTCTAGGATGATGAGATATGAATGGCTAGAGATG
>MHBB01000105.1:0-8782 GCA_001803185.1 Legionellales bacterium RIFCSPHIGHO2_12_FULL_35_11 | reverse complement strand
ATATAGGGAATAAAAAAGCACCTGCTAATTTAGTTAGCAACCCATCATCTTTATCGAATTGAAGTGTTATTGGCATCACTACTGCAAAAAATAAAAAGGATAATATTGCTGCTGCTAGACATTGCATATAAAAAGCCACGTTTAAAATTATATCTGAAGTAAAAGCCATCTTCATTTCTTCTATGCTATGAAACTCTTCAAAAGGTAATGGGCAATGGCTACGGTTAGCTAAATCACCTTGTATGTCGTGATCTTCATAGTATACTCCAGCCATTAATTGAAACATTTCTTTTATTTTTAAAGATATAATAGTCTCTTTGCAAAATATTCTATCATGTTGTTTAATTATTCGTTTTAGCATTTTATATACCTATATTATACGTTTAAGTGAGATAAATAGTATCATTTCGTTCAATGTTTGTCAACTCTCGGTCTCTTGGATTTCAGGTGGGGCATCCCATTAAAAAGATCACGTCGTTTCGTAGCGAGTAATCTCCCTGCAATAATTCGGTGCCACATTCTGGAGATTCCTCGCTACGCTCGGAACGACGGCACTTTTTTAATGGGACACCCTGGAAAATTTGCTTTAAAGGCTCTGTAATCCGTTTATCTTGTTGCACTGTCTTCACGATTTCTAAATAAATGTCAATTTGTGAAAGACGCTGCTCTTTACTTGTCCATCATGTCTTATAGTATAGACATTTTTATCAACAACATTAGAAAAATATAATTTATATAAGGTTGAAATTAATATCATTAAATAATATATTACCATTCAGTCGGGGCGTAGCGCAGCATGGTAGCGTACTAGCATGGGGTGCTAGTGGTCGAAGGTTCAAATCCTTCCGTCCCGACCAGTTAAATTCATTAAAAATCAACGAGATATTATCTTCGCTTTCAACCTAACCGCCACCTAATTTATGAGTGATGGGCACTTTACAGGGTACTTTAAAAATCAAATTTAATTGGAGATTTGGCGGTAAGCTTTTTATTTTGTGAAGTGAAAACAAAAAAGCAGGCTCATGACCTGCTAAGAATTACGGGTATTGGTAGGCGGTAATTAAATTTCGTTAAGTTTAATACTTTGATTAATCCATTGCTCGATCGCATCACGATGCCAAGCCAGGGTAGAATGATTTAATTTTACGGGTCTTGGAAATTTTCCAATTAACCACCATCTGCGAAGCGTAACTCGACTACGCCCAATCATTCTCTCAAGATCGTCAATAAAAAGAACTTGTTGTGTTATTTCATATAGAACATCGCCTCTCTGTTCCTGTTTGAATGTATTCATATTAACCTCGTAGCACTTGACTGATCTAAATCCAATGCAAGGATCATATGATAGAGTTTGACTAAGTTGAGTTCCGTTTGAAAATTTTC
Organism: Legionellales bacterium RIFCSPHIGHO2_12_FULL_35_11; assembly: GCA_001803185.1. GTDB lineage: Bacteria > Pseudomonadota > Gammaproteobacteria > Legionellales > Legionellaceae > 2-12-FULL-35-11. The sequence goes on along the minus strand of MHBB01000105.1, from coordinate 7,399 downwards.
GGGTATCTTTCCAAGACAGTGAATTGAGCGAATGGATTTAGTTGATGAATTAGTAAGATCAGCAATGTCTTTTAACGTATAGCTGGTGAATTCAAGTAAATATTGAATCATTCCCCTATAAATTTGCGATTTAGGATAATGTTGCATGAATCTGCTCCTTAGATTTTTATTATTTGTGACTTAATTGACAAAACAATTAAGTCACAAATATATACATTAATGTATTTAAAAGTCAACAATATTGTTTTTATATTTTATATTAAATATGAATGTTTCTATTTTTAAAACATTAATGTATCATTGAAGTAAGTTATTAAAGATAAGGATCATTGTGCAAACAGAACGTGAACATTTGGATTTGGATCTTTCTCAACGAAATAACATCGCTGAAAATCTCGCGCGGCTTATTACATTAAGAAAAACGACTGAAAACAAAGTTGCTCAAGATCTCGATATCCCCGTTATTTCGATTAGACGTTTATTGTCAGGAGAAACCACCGATCCCAGAATATCAACCCTCAAAGCCATCGCTGATTATTTTAAAGTAAATATTGATCAGCTTATTAGCATGAATTCCGAAACAGCTCATTTTGGTGTCATGACACAAACGAAACCCTTATTCATACCTGTTCTTGATTGGGATTCTGCTAAATCAATTGACTCGATTGATTTAGGTCAATGGCCAGAATGGATTCCAGTCACTATTGGAAAAAATGAGACCATTGGTAATCGCGCTTTTGCACTTGAAAGTCGTCCTTCAATGTACCCCCGTTTTCAACAAGGAACTATTTTTATTATCGATCCTACACTAACGGCTATGGATGGTGATCTTGTTTTGATAAAGCTGCGAGAAAATAATGATCTGACCTTACGCGAGTTATTTATTGATCCACCCCAGTGGCAATTGCAACCACTTCATCAAGGGTCTGAAATGCTTAAATTTTCAAAAGAAGAACATGAAATTTTGGGCGTTGTGTTTTTAACTCTTTTTTATAATAGAAAAATGAGGCCGTTGCACACGGAGGTGTAAATGAGCGGATTAATAGAACCCTTGAAAAAGACTTTCTCGGATCTATTTAGTAGGTCGTTAAAAAAGATTAACAGCGATGAGAATCAGTTTATTTTGTATCGTATTGTTGATTCTTACACTATTGATGATCAAGAAAATTACAAAGTACAGTGTGCTTTCACCAAAGCAATATTGGATTTGAAGATTGATGAGATCGTTTTTGATTTGGATATATTGCATGGGTTGCATCCTATTCAAAGCTGTTTTGTAGGGATGGAACATGCGAAAGTTTCAAATCAAAAATCTCGTGCTCAGCAACAAAAGAACGTCATATCATCCTATAAGATTGGACGATATCATACTTATTGCTTGGTGGCACAAAATAGGAATGGTGCCTTAACGATTGAACACAGAAATTCAAAAGAGCAATTTGTATACGATGCCATCGATATTGCACTTTCGCGTGAATTGATTGGAGAGTTCAATGCTGCGGATGCTTTTCAAGTCGGTGTACTAGCTGGCATGCAATATATAAACAATTTAAAAAGAGGCAAAGAATCGTCTTTAAACATTAACCATCTCAGATTAGTAAAATGATAAATTCAACTTACCAACAAAAAATCGATAACCCGTATGGATACAAGGCGTTAATCACGTTAAGTATGCTTTATATGAGTATCATGCTATGCAATGCGGTGTTAACCAATCGTTATATTGGCACAGATGCTTTTTTCATTTTGGGTGGTACTTTAACGTCGCCTTTCGTATTTATTTTGGATGATATTATTGCTGAAATTTATGGCTATAAAATCACACGCACGGTCATTTTAACAGGATTCTGCGCACAAACGCTTTTCGTCATCATTTGCCAAATGATGTTATGGGCACCATCTCCTCATTTTTTTACAGAACAATCGGCTTACAGCCATGTCCTAGGGTCGTCTCTATTCCGAATCAATTTTAGCGGGTTTATTGCCTACATTCTGGCAAATTTAGCCAACTCATACATTTTGTCTCGATGGAAAATATTATTAAAAGGACGCTATTTTTGGTTAAGGAGCTTAGGATCATCCATATTTTCTGAAGGTTTATATTCATTTGTTGCGATTATCATGATGGAGTTCGCGTCAATTCCATTGAAAAATATTTTGCAGTTATGCGCCATTAGTTTTTTGATTAAAGTATTGTACAGTACGGTATTTGCAGGACCAGCGACGCTTTTGGTAAACTATCTCAAAAAAAGAACAGGGATTGATGTTTATGATTTTCCGAAGCAGTTTACTCCGTTTAAATATTCCAAAAACATGCGAGAATTTACGTCATGATTGAAAAAATCGTTTCTGGTGGCCAAACTGGTGTTGATCAAGCTGCTTTGAATATGGCAGTTGAATGCGGGATCCCTGTAGGTGGCTGGTGTCCTCTGGGGGGATTAGATGAGAATGGGCAGAATGTCTTAGAGATGCATGCCTCATTAGTAGAGGCAACAACACCTGTCCCCGCTGAAAGAACGAAATTAAATGTTCGCGATTCGGATGGGACTTTAATTATTGTGCCCTGTTTTCCATTACCAGAGACCATCAAGGATGGGACACAATTAACGATAGATGAAGCTGTAAGATTAGGGAGACCTAACCTTATTATTAGCTTGGCTGAAAAAGAAGCTGCTGCTGAAACCATATTGCATTGGTGCGAAGAAAATAATATTCATACCCTCAATATCGGAGGGCCTCGACAATCCAGTTGCCCTGATATAAATATTTACGAAGAAAGTTGCGAGCTCTTTCGCGGGTTATTTGCAGCATTAAAATCAAAGCAACAATTTTCAATTAATTGAACGTGGTTTAATTTGATCCGAGAGAAAAACTACAAATGCATTATCGCCTCAATGATAACGAGAAAAAGACAGAATTGATTCCAGCAACAAGAAATCTATAGCAAATGCTGTATCAATGTAATATACGAATTAATCCATAAATCGTGCCCACTAAACTACATTGAGAACCATCTTTAACATCAGCCCAATGTTTATTAGCAGCTAATAACTCGAACTGTTGCTCGCTTTGTGATGCAGATATTTGTTTATAACGCCGAATGATCACTTCTTTATTTTCAGCAACATGTGCCACTACAAATTGCCCCGGTTGCGGTTGTTTTTCAGGATCAACGATTAAGATATCGTGTGGATTTAATTCAGGCACCATACTGTCGTCTTGCATCTTTAATGCAAAAGCGTTTTTGCTTAACTGTGCGCTGATTTCTATTCCGATAGGTATAAACGTTATATTTTCTGATGGGGTGTTTTTTAATGCTTCTTTGGGATTCACCGCTTCTTGCACATTGAGTAAAGGAATAAGCAAGCCTAAACCAGGTGTCTTTTTCGGGTGTTTTTCATCAGTTAAACACATGAGATAAGATGGTGCAACATCAAGTGCTTTCGCAAGCTGCATCACTTCCTCAGGCCCCGGTGTTCGCTCACCTCGCTCCCAATTATTAATCCTTGATTGTTTCAGATCATCAGTAAGATCAGCGAGTGCTTTTCTCGTTAATCCTTTGCCTTTACGTGCAGCTAAAATACGCCGACCAATTTCTTCTTTAAGACTCATTATAAATTCCCAATATTTATCGTTTTTATACTTGAAATTTACACTTTTAGTGTTATTATATAATTTATTTGCACGATAAGAGTAAATTAATATTGTTGTTCCTGATTAATTTACCATATAAAGAAAATAAAAACGAGTGAGATTAATAATAAGATGATGGATTTTTTGTTTATCAACTCTCAAGAGTTAACAGCATTGATGGAACTACCTTTGATCCAGCGAGTTACTTATATCATGGGGATCCGTCCTTACATGGATCTACAAACTTGTATCGTTGGTATCAAACGTAAGATCAGTTATCAATCATTACGTGAAGTCTTGTATGTGGCACCTATTCCTGGTGTAAAAGCCGAATATCCAAGCATTCAACAAGCACGACGTGCTGTGAAATCGCTTGAGCGCGCTGGTCTTGTTGCAATTAAATCAACCGAAAAGAATCTAATTTTAAAATGCTTATTGGCTGAAACAGATAAATCTATCCAAAACAAGGCAGGCATGAGGCCGACACCCCAAGTCGACACGAGCCAGGTATGTTATACGGATGTAAAATCAACAGGTTACAAAAATACCAACAGACAGGCCGACATAAGCAAAACAGCTCAGGCCGACACACCTCATAACTCAGAAAATAAGTATGTTTGTTTAAGCAAATTTTTCGAAAGTTTTTGGGGGAAATACCCTCAACCACAAAACAAAACCCACGCGTGGAATGAGTTTCAAAAACTAAATCCTGATGAGATTTTATTTTCCAAAATCATGATCTCATTAAACATACAAATCAACCATCACCAGCAGCAACAATCTGCAGGACATTGGGTGCCGCATTGGAGATATCCGGCGAATTGGCTCGCACAGCGCGGTTGGGAAGATGATATTAACACGAACAAATTACAGGAGAAAACGAATGCAGCCCATAAAGCACGTACTACAAAACAACCCGTCGATTTTTTCTGGGAAAGCTGCAAAGGCGGAATTGATTATGTCCCCGACAGCGAAACCATTGTCAATGACGGCGCCCAATCTGCCAGAAACGTCATCCGATTCAGTGAGTATCGCAAGACATCAGAAACGTGTTGATCGCTTGTTTCTGCGATTTTCGGCGATGTATGGCCATGCTTGGCGGAGTATTTATAAAACAGATGAATTTTTAGACTATAGCAAAAAAGCTTGGTTGGATGGGTTGATGGGATTTGAAGACAAAAGTCTTGAGCATGCATTGCAACTTTGCTTGCAGAAATGCCCTTTCCCTCCAACGTTGCCGTACTTTATTGAATGTTGCAAGGCATACCATAAACCCGATGTGTTTTTTCAATCAAAAGAAGAAACACAAAAGACTGATCCTGCGATAGCACGTATGCATCTTGAGAAAATAAAGGCCATGTTAAACATAAAATCACAATAAGGAGAAGACGCGTGAAAATTAATAAAAACTTTGTGAATGGTATCAAGAAAATAGGCATTGGATTGTCTGGTGCACTTTTGGCCAGTCAAGTCTATGCTACCGATAAATTGGCGGGTGCGATGCAAGGAGACGTGCAAGATATGCTGGGTGGGCAAGGTACGTTTTGGAAGGTCTTTATTTTAGTCGACATTATTCTGTCTGCTGCATTGGCGGTGAAAAGTAAAAATCCGATGGTGTTTGTGGGAGTTTTTGCAATAGCACTATTGCCTGGTTTCTTTCTTAACACCTTTGTGTTTGGAGGGTGAGTTGTGCATAACCCCACCTTGTATCGGGTAATAAGCCATTTGGATGCGCCTAAACGCTACATGAGTTTAACCCTAGACGAATTGTTGGTGGCCGTATTGGGACTAATGTTGCTCGTGGCGTCCAATCACAAGATTTTGGTGGGGTGTTTATGTTTTGGATTATACGGGATTTTAAAAGTGTTAAAGCAAGGTCACGGCCCACGGTATTTATTGGTGTTGCTTTACTGGCATATGCCAAGAAGTGTAACGCAATTGATTGTATCGCACTTACCTGCTTCATGTCGTCGTGTCTGGCGGGCGTAGGAGAACCACATGAATTTTAATGCACAGCAACATCGATTCAGCCAATTGGCTGCACGATTTAATTTAATGGTCGCACTCGTGTTTGGGCTTCTTATTACGAACGTATTAATGGGTGGTTTGGCACTTTACACAAGTGTTCATCAACGAGTAGAAATTACGCCATTTTTTGGTGGATCAAGTTATATGAAAAGTGATGCGACGGTGGATACACATTATTTATCTCTGATGAGTGAGAACTTTATTTACTCACGGTTGAACGTTACTCCGGAAACAGTGCGTACTAACCATAAGCGCTTGTTGGCTTTTGTGGATAGCGCTCATTTTGCAACATTTTCCGCTCAACTTGAGAAGGAAGCTAAAGTCATCATGGATAAAAAGATATCCAGCCACTTTGAGATTTTAGATATTCATGCTGACAGTAGCACACTGAATTGTAGGATCACCGGCGTATTAAAGCGTGCGGTGGGATTGCGTGATTTACCCGACGAGCGCCTAACCTACACGCTGCAATACCGCTATCGATTTGGTCGATTGACGGTGACCCAGTTTACTCATGCAAAGGAAGAGAATCATGCCTAAATTAATTCATGCATTATGTTTATTGCTAACGGCTGCATCAGCACAAGCGCAAACGATTCAATCGTTTCGTGATAATACGGACATTCCAGTCGCATTGAGTGACTCTAATTATAATCGGTTGGTGGTTAAAGGCGATAAAATTATTCAAGCGCATTTCCCTGAAGGCCGTATGGCCATTCGAAATGAAGAGGATGGCAGCCTATATGTGATGTTGGGCAGTCACGAGCCGTTTACATTATTTTTAACCACGGAATCAGGGCATCATTTTTCAGCGACGGTGAATGCGGAAAGCTCGCTTGGTAAAACCATCGAATTTGTGCCGCAAACGGCTGTGCCAGCTCATCTTACCAAAGCTAAAGTAATACCTAATCAGCAGGTAAAACCACCGATGGGTGATGCCATCGCCCACCTCATGACGAGCATGATAAACAAAGACAAGTCTGCGGGCTTTGACGAGAAACATCACTATGGTCGTGTGATTCGTTTACAACAAGGACTGATGTTGACACCGAAAATAACCTATCAAGGACTGCAATTAAACGGTGAAGTGATGGAAATCTATAACGGCGGAAAATTGCCTTTGGATTTGAATGAGGCCTGGTTTGCTGATAACGATGTTAAAGCGGTGTCTTTGTCTCTGACCACGTTAGCGCCTAAACAAACGGCTTATGTATATCGTGTATTGGAGCATGCCCATGGCTAGTTTTTCAATCAATCAGTTGATGGCACGTACGCAACGACGCACTTTAGTGGCGGTTATTTTAGGTTGTGTATTGGTTACAGGGGCAAGTATTTTATTGATTTCGCATGATAAACCACGGAATCAGAGGAAAGACGTTGATTCAACCAATCTAACCGGTGTGGTGGATGCAAGCTTTAGTGAAGCCAATGCAGAAAGCGCCTTAAGTGCACAACAAGCGGAACTGGAAAGTTTAAAAACGCAAATGCTGCAATTACGCGAAGCGATGGAGAAGAGTGATGCGGTACGTGAAAAAGAGGCAACCAGTCTTGCCTCTATGGTTAGTGCTGCTATAAAACCAACTAATTCGTCAGTTCAAGTGGCGGATAATGCTTCAAACACACCATTAACCGATGCCGCATCTCCTTGGCAAACAGCAATGGTTAATCAAGCAAGAAATAGCTCAAATACCGTGATGCAAACATTGTCACAACCCCGTGTTCATGTTGTTTCGTTCCA
>MHBB01000104.1:249-5417 GCA_001803185.1 Legionellales bacterium RIFCSPHIGHO2_12_FULL_35_11 | reverse complement strand
CAAAATTCTGTCATTCCCGCGAAGGCGGGAAACTATTTAAAAATTCAGCACAATGCTATATTGATGAATGGTTTCCCGCCTTCGCTGGAATGACAATTTTCATTTAAATGATAAATAAAATCATAATTAGAATTGCTGAGTAAACGTTCCTTATTTCACTGGTGAGTGAGGCTTATTCTGCTCTGCAGCATTCTTCATAGCCTGCAATGCAACTTGAGGATCAACAACTGCTGCTGGTTGATCTTTTGTAAACTCCTCTTCTAAAATATCAGCATGCTTTTTATATGATTGTAACTGTGCTTTGAAAGATTGCATAGATATATCCTCAGCACGAATTTTTATGTCTGCATTATGCATCTTCGGATGATTCGACAGAATCATCTCGGCCATACTAGTCATTATTTGTGCTTGTACAGCTATATATCTACTGAGGGATGAATCTGCATATTTACTCAGCCTAGTCAGCTGAGCAATACTATGCTCAAGTAAGTATCTATACATGTCTTTTAACTGTAAGAAAGTATTTTCTATATTAGGCTGAAATTCTTTTGCCATATAATTTGCCGCACTTTCTTTACTCTCTTGCTCTGGTACTGCATGAAATTTTAATAACTCATAAATAAATTTCTCATGATTATCATCCTTATGTCCATTAAACCAATCCTTAGCTATCTGGTCATCACCCAAATTATTCTCAACTTGTGCTCTAAATTTAGTCCAAGCGTCATTCTTTGCACGTATAAAATAATCCACTGATTGCATTAAATCACGAAAAGCTGGTGGGTTGGTGTGAGTACGCTGCTTAAAATATTCTGCTGCCAAATGCTCACTCTCGATTAAATTAAGCCCTTTTGACTGCAAAATAGCTATAGTTTCTGCTTGAGAATAATGTGGCAAAGATACCTTCATCGTACGTCTAGCTAAAGCTGCACTTTCTTCATGGCGCCCAGCTAAAGTACTAGGATTTTGTGTGCCAATAATCATAAAACCAGGCTTACATGATTTATTTGGATCTGGATGTTTACCCATTAATAAATCATTCAATAGACGCTCTGATGAACCAAATGCATTAATTTCATCAATAATGACAATTGCTCCCTGTTCAAAAGCATGTAATAAAAACTTTTCTTTATCAGCACCAGTCAGTGTCTGCGGCATTCTATAAAATACTTTGTCTGTATCTTTATCTTGATCTGTATGTGGCCAATGATATTCGGTAAACCCTTGTGCAATCAATTTATTAATCACTAATTCACTTTTACCAATCCCAGGTTCGCCCTCAATAATCAATCCACCTAAACCACCAGAAGTTAAGTCTATATTATCACTATTGTTTTGCTTTAATGTACGTAAAGCGAGCCAATCATCTATTCTATCTGATATAGGCTGCCTAGATTCTGTGACTAAAAATTCTTTGGAATCTGCTGTCTTTTCCCTCGGTTGCGGCGGTTGTAAATCTTTTAAATATTTTTGAAAATCAGGCATATGTTCTGCTGGGACTAAATGCTGTACTAAATCAATAGCATATCTTTTTGCTATCTGTACTAACTCTGCAGAAGATGCATCTGGATGATTCTTTTGATAGGCAACAGTTAATAGAGCCATCATTTTTATTTCTCGTGGCGAAATTAGCAGCTGCTCTGATTTAGCCGAGTATTCACATAAAGCATTATATATAGCAATTAAAGGATCACAAAGAGCATCTTTATTGTAATTATCGGGTAAAACTTGCAATACAGGCATTAACACAGATTCTTTAATCATGCTGGCTGGTAGTGGATCAAACACCACGGCATTACCATGTCTCTGAAAAAATGGAATACTTTGACGCTCACCACCAAAACTATTGGGGTTTGCTGCAAAAATCACTTTATGTTGATCAGTAAGTTGGATATTTTGTGCGCCAATACGAATACTTGGCGGCGTGTTATATAAGCCTTCAAATTCACTCCATTGCCGTGCACTCAAATTTGCTTCATCAATAAATAAAATTTTTAACTTATCCTGAGGATCTTTAGCCCACTCTGCTAATTTATTTTCTCCAGAATATAATGCAATATCAGCTTTATGCGCAAAAGTCTGTTCTATAAACGTAGATTTACCTACGCCAGATAGACCAGTTAACACCGCATGCTGCGAGCCTGGCGTCTTTAATATCTGCATTACTTGAGTTTCACGTTTTTTTTGAAACTCTTGCGAATCAATTGAGTCCAACATTATTTGCGGCGCTGTATTGATTCCGCTCCATGCTACATCAGTATTACTATCTACCCCATGAACAGCTTTATAACGCTCTCTTGCAGCTTGTTGAGCCACTGGCTCTACAGTAGAAATTATTGCTTTTTGATCTACTGCTGGTCCAAAGGCAAAAGTTGCGCTACCAGGTTGTGGTAATATCAGCACTTTCCCAGACCACTGTTGTTGTTGATCTAATAAGTAAGGTGCCAATACATTAATTAATTCTTCTGAAAAATGTCCTTTTAAAATAATTGATTTTCCATTCTTCAGACTATCGAGCAACAAGCCATCTTTCTGCTCAAACTCCATGCCTTGGTCAGTAATTTTCATCGATATTTCGTGTAATAATTCATTACTGGAACATTCTGAAATATCGAAAACAGCATATCCAGCATAGGTTTGATCTTGACTAATAATTGCATCAGGATCTGCACTATATTGCATCGTCACCGCAGAATTTAAAATATTAGAATTATCAACGCTCTCCGTTTGTGGTAACTGTTGCACTCCAGCTGGTAGAGCAATACCAGGCGCACAATGTACATTTAATTGAATACTATGCTTCTGACAATAATCTAATAATTTCTCCCATGCAGAATCCGTCAAAGCATGCGTTAAATTAATTGACACTGCCTCTTTCTCTGGATTCTGCGCAGATAATAATAAACCTGGTGTTTTTTTACATGCTCCATTTTCAATATTATACTGCTCAAAAAAAGCGGCATATGTTTCTGGATTTAAAACTAAGCCTCCGCTTTGTAGTCCAGCACTATATGTATGTTTTTGTATTAATTCGCTCAAAGAACTAGAATCCTGTGTGACTATATTTAACTTATGGATATATTGTTGTGCCTCAACCCATTCTGCAAAATCACGCGTATCAGGTCCATTAAGTAGTTTAATTTGTTTAATTTGTTTACCTTCTTTAAATGCAGCGCTCAATTCACCAGCCACCCATACAAATTGCCCGTGCTCATTTAATGTACTAAAGCCTAATAAACGTTCCTTCCAATTATTTTCTTTAAATAAATTAATGACTATTGCATCATCATCAACAACAGGCGGGTTTTCTAGTTTCTTTGGATTCATAACAGGTTCATCAAACGTAGTTACTGCATCAAACCTAGAAAAAAAATCACGTCCAGTATAATAGTTTAATTTATTTTTATTAGTTAAACCTATAACCACTGTATCCTTTGGCAACTCCTTGCCATCGACTGCAGGATTTTTATCTAACACACTATTCAAACGCACTATGTCATCTGCAGCAAAATTATCATAATTTATGATTAATACTGGATGTTGATTATTATTTTTAATTAAAAAACTATCTAATGGTCCACCACCATCAGATTTTACTTTACCTACAGCATCCTCGGCCTCATGATAAATAAATGGTGTTAAACGATTTAACTCATCTGGAGAATTAATGAAAAAGACTGGCCTTTGTGTTGAGCCACAATATCCTTCTAATGCAAGGTGCATTGCATGCACCTCATCGCTACCAGATAACTCAATTAAATGCTTTTTTGACACATCTGCTGCTGCGGCCACTACTTGTTGATAGAATCGCAGTTTTTCTGTTTGATCAGTTAAGGTTGGGGCATTCTTAATCGATGGTTGTAAAAATTGTTGTGCCCAATGTGCTGCAACTGGCTGTGGCTTAGCTGCTGCCTCTGTAACTTTCTTGGGCTGTGGCTCAGCTGCTGCCGCTGCAACTTGCTGTGGTTGAGTTGATGACAGTAACTTCTCTGGATTGCTCAACGTAAGATGCGCAGAATACCCGCCTAGATTATATGAAAACCACGCACCACCATGCATGCGTAATTCTACAAAGTCATGCACATCATTCTCTACAATGCGCACTTCCAGATCTTTTATTTTTAATTCATTGATTAAATAAGCAAATAATAACGCACGATGCCTACATGCACCAGTTTTTGACTCTTGCAGATTGTTTAAAAACTCTCTCACTGTTGTCTTATCAGTCACCGGCTGTTTTAAGTCTTGTTTTTGATAAGCCTGAATGTCTGTTATTATCTTTTTCACTTCTGGTGGTAATTGTTGTTCTGCTCTAGACGCTGGTGGCGCTATCAAGTACTGCAAAGTTTGCGTCTGTTGACCAGTTTTTAAATGTGCATAATACATATTATTATCTGGAGAATATTTAAACTCTACATCCTCACTACAATAATATTTACTCAGAACATCGTTACCATCTCTGGATGGTAATTGTTGCCACTTATTAGACAACTGTATCACGCCTATAGTAGAGCCATCGTCTTGCTTTGGATATAACAAATCGTGGGATAATTTTTCAGGATTACGCCATTCCATAGTCTTTACAGGAACCGCTTTTAATAAAATTGGTGCAGCAGCATCTGATGGCTGCACACGTTTATTCAATTGTGTTTCATCAAATGTCATCACAGTGAATCGATACTTATTAATAAAGATAGGCGTGCCATCAGTCTCATATAAAAAATTTTTTTTTGTATCAAAGGTTTTTTTTGGCTCATTAACCTTTGTATCACATGCCTGAGGTTGCTGCTCAATATGATCTGGTAACAAATTTTCTGCCTTTATATCAGATAATTTTTGTCTTAATTGTTGCAGAATTTTTTGAGGCGAACCGCTAGTGGTGCTCGTAGCAAAATGATTTTCAACATGAATTGTCTTTAATGATGTGATTTTACATAATTGCTGTACAATATCTATTAGCTTTTGCACATACGTGACTTGTTCATTCCTATTCATATATGCAATTTCATCTGAACCTATATGCAATTCCTCTAGTTGTGTCAATGCATCGTGTTTTATTCCCTCTAAAACATCTAATCGGCTAATGTTTAATTTTTTTAATGCAGAGAATTTTTTTAGCACATCCTCTATATTCTTAATTTTCTTTTTATAATCAAAGCTGAATTCAA
>MHBB01000104.1:0-218 GCA_001803185.1 Legionellales bacterium RIFCSPHIGHO2_12_FULL_35_11 | reverse complement strand
ATTATTATCAAAATCTTCAAAAAAGTTAGCCTGTAACTGCAAAGTATGTACGCTGTTCGCACGACTTAATTCATCAAGAAAATCATGTTTACTCTGATCGCCCCACATACAGTCATAAATGTTGACGGAAGCCAGATGTGTCAATGTACGTAGCGGCAATGATTGTATTGTAATTTTGCTCAGTTTTAAGGTTTCAATTGAACTTGGAAGATGCAAAT
>MHBB01000103.1:676-1117 GCA_001803185.1 Legionellales bacterium RIFCSPHIGHO2_12_FULL_35_11 | reverse complement strand
GATTAATTTATTTAGAAATGAAGGATGATCAGCCTGATATCGAAGTTGGCTATACTTTGCATAAACAATTTTGGAAGAAGGGATACGCCACTGAACTAGCAAAAGCTTTTCTCGATTGGGGATTTAAGAATTTGCCAGTGAATAAATTAGTGGCTGTTATTCGACCTGAAAATGAAGAGTCTCGTCGTGTATTAGAAAAGTCAGCAATGCATTATGTAGGTAGAGCAAATTGCTACGATACTGACGTTGCAAAATATGAAATTTTTAAAAATAAAATTGATTATGAAAAAATTAAGCTCATTCGTGCAACTATAGAAGATTATCCGATTATTCAAAATATGGGACGTTTCTACGTCTACGATATGAGTGAATATATGGGTAACGAAGAAGGCTGGGAAATCCCAGAAAACGGTTTATACGAATGCATTGATTTTAAAAAAT
>MHBB01000103.1:0-650 GCA_001803185.1 Legionellales bacterium RIFCSPHIGHO2_12_FULL_35_11 | reverse complement strand
TTTTTAGTGCGATATGAAAATGAAATAGCAGGCTTTGCTATTGTTGATAAAAAAGGTAGTGGTTCGACAATTGATTTTAATATGGCGCAATTTTTTATTTTAAGAAAATTTAAAAATAAAGGGATTGCTCGCAATATTGCTCATCAGTGTTTTGACAGATTTCCTGGCGTATGGGAAGTCATGGTCATTCCTGGCAATGAGGGTGCTTATCGTTTTTGGCGATCAACAATTAAAAAATATACTGGCAACAATTTTATTGAATATACAAAAGATATTGCACATTTCAATCATAGTCGAAAAAACATTTTCCAATTTAATAGCAAAAACGTGGGTAAATAATATGACTGATATTGTAGAAGTTGTTGCATATGATGCTGAATGGCCGCATATATTCGAGACAGAAGCAAAACTTATTAAAAACGCGTTAGGCGATAATTGCATTGCTGTTTATCACATTGGTTCAACAGCGGTACCAGGCTTAAGTGCTAAACCAATTATTGATATTGTGCCTATAGTTATAAATATACTTCACGTGTCGCAGGCTGTTTCTGCTATGGAACAACTTGGATACGAAGCCAAAGGCGAATATGGTATCCCATTTAGGCGATATTTTCAAAAAGGTGGTGATCGCCGCACTCAAAATGTTCATG
>MHBB01000102.1:682-1709 GCA_001803185.1 Legionellales bacterium RIFCSPHIGHO2_12_FULL_35_11 | reverse complement strand
GACGCAGCACTCGAATCAATCGGGAAAACTTTAAAATCACACGGAAAGATGCTAAGATCACTCAAAAGGGATCAGAGCGTGATGCTTGCAATGCTAGATGGGGAACAAATGAAGCAAAGAAAAAGATTAAAACGAGTTGAAGACCACCTCGGCATTACGCCTTAAACTATTGAAGGAAATCCCCCATTTGTACCACAACATCTCTCCCCCCCAATTCTTCCTTATCTAGAACATCTTAAGAAATGTTAATTTTTGAACTATGTGATAAATTTTTATGCTAGTAAATCTTTATAAAAATTATTCACTACAGCAAAATATGCATCACCAAAATCGTCTCTATTATTCTTTATCTCTTTTTTTAAATCGGACTTTGTAAAATACTTATACGATTCTGCCTCATCGCCTAATTGAGGTTTTTCATCCGTAAATATTTCATAGAGAATAAAATAATGGTTTTCATGTCTTCCTAAAACATGTCTGTCAAATATAGCTTTTCCTTTCAACTTATATGTAAACTTAGACATTCCGATTTCTTCTTCTACTTCTCTCCTCAGAGCTTCCTCATCTGTTTCCCCTGCTTTTACATGACCTCCTACTGGTGAAACATATTGTCCGGCATCTTGCTTATGAGAGCAGGGCTTTATAAGCATCAACTGATTTTTTGAATTAATCACTTGTGCTATAACACATTTATGTAGCAGTCCTTTCTTGTGTGCTTCTGTTTTTGATAATTGATAAAGAATAGTGAGATTCTTCTCAACGATATCTACCATTTCCATAAACAGAGTATATCAAAAGTTCGAATAAGACACTGTTTTTAAAATTACCTATGAATTGGAAAAGGTGAGGAGTTGAGTTTTATTTTAAATTTGGCTTTGAAGAAAGAAATCCCCTGGCAATGACCTATTGTCCCTTCTGCAACAAGCAAAAAGTATCGTAAGCGCTGGCACGTTTCACTTCTCTGTTCGGAATGGGAAAAGGTGGTACCATACCGCTCAAATTACCAGAGAATTACTTTCTTCAAAAA
>MHBB01000102.1:0-346 GCA_001803185.1 Legionellales bacterium RIFCSPHIGHO2_12_FULL_35_11 | reverse complement strand
CTCTGAGGGTTCCCAACCAAATTTTTAATTTACAATTTTCAATTTTTAATGAAATCTCAATGCTTAAATTTTTAATATTTTAAACATTCAATGAAAATTTCAAATTTCGAATTGAAAATTTACTTTGATTGAATCTTCCCTGCTGATTATCCCCACCAAATAGATTGTTACCTTAAAAAGGTACTATTGGATACTGGGAGTTTCCAGCAAATAGCTAGATTTATAGACAGCTCATTTAACAGCGTTATTAACGCTATAGGTCTACTGTCTTGCGACGTTCTGAACCCAGCTCGCGTACCGCTTTAACGGGCGAACAGCCCGACCCTTGGGAGCTTCTCCACCCCCA
>MHBB01000101.1:6776-7638 GCA_001803185.1 Legionellales bacterium RIFCSPHIGHO2_12_FULL_35_11 | reverse complement strand
GCGGTGGTGTTAGGTAATTCAAGGCTAAGTGCTTTTTCTACATCTGCGTGACTACTATGACTAATCACATCTATTATTGACCCAAAATCAAATGCAGTCTGGGTTGCTGAGAAGTTTTTATGTCCGGCAGGGAACATGGCTTGATATTGGCTTATAAGCTCTTCTTGAGGCATGTGTCGAGCGAGCATGCTACAGAGCTCATCATCCATTGCACATAATGCTACCTGAAATGCAGTCTTGTGTTTTATTTTTCTTCTTGAGTAATCGGTGACGGTTTGCTTTTCTGTGAGTAATGTTGGTAATAAGTCTGGATGAGCTCTCAGTAATTCTGCTGATTTTTGCATGTCTCCGAAGGCCGCAGCTTGCACTAATTGCAAAGCGATAGGATTAGGCCTTTTGAAAAATCCTGCCTGAGTTGATACAGTGTTTCTTTCAATTTGCGCCTGATTTAGATGCATACTCATGGTAGAGGCTATGCTAGTTTGAGCAAATAGGTTCTGCAGGGATGGATTTTCGAATACCAACTGCCGGCCTTTTTTAGTACTTACTAAGGTTTCTACAATGGTTTTCCCTTGGTGTTTGCCTTGCGGGATAACGCTATTAAGACTAGCCACGGTTAGCCGGTGTAATAGATTAGGATTGTCATGTAGCCAGAAGAGACTTTCACTTTTATGCTCTGGGCTAAACAATAATAATATGGCTTTATTTAAATCTGCGCCATGGTCTATATAAGTTCTTACAGCAGCGATGTCACACTCGTTAATTGCAATGGCAAAATACATACCTTGCAGATTCGTGTGAGTTTTAAGTTCAGCAGTTAATTGTGGCGCTTCATTATGGAGAATGGTTAAAATATTTTTTT
>MHBB01000101.1:0-6715 GCA_001803185.1 Legionellales bacterium RIFCSPHIGHO2_12_FULL_35_11 | reverse complement strand
CCAGTGACTAACAAATTGCAAAAACTCAGCTAATTCATACGCATTGGGGATAAGATTGGATACGCTGTTTGCCATAGTATTATTCTGTAAAAGGCCATTTAGTACGGCAGTTTCTTCTTGAGACAGCGTTACATAACCTTCCGCGCTTAATTTATGTAAAAACGCGGTCTTGATGTATTGCCAGTTGATGTCGCTGACTTTCCCGGAGTTGTTTCTTGCAAATACTATTCCCTTGTCTACGGGGACAAAACGGTTTATGCATTCAAAAAAATTATCATCCTCGCCATTTGCATATTCAGCACCCGATTGACGGTTGCCATTGTAGCCAATAGGTGCGAGGTAAGCCTTTATTTGTTCACACAGAGCATTGATGATTGCAAAGTATTGAAAGTGATTCTTAAACCACTCTTGTATTTTTTGTTTAATTGTTTCATCGGTAATATCGCTCGAGCCTACGTGCTCATAACTATCCTTCATATTGATAGCCCAAACCCCAAAACCATAAACACTGGCAATCCTATTCACACGGGTATGGACATGCACACCTTGTGCGCTCTTGTCAGCAAGTTGATGGGCTATTTTATCTACCAGGTTAAAACGTACTTGAGCAAGTAATTCATCCAGATTTTGCGAGATATTTAACAGGATAATGCTTAAATTCACGCGATCATGAAACCCCGGTGTGCATTGGTTTATATCTTCTGCTATGCTTCGGGAAATAAAGTTCTTTTGCTCATTAGTAGTGTCAGCATGTTTAAAGACAACGTATAACTTGGCTAATGACTCCAGAAGTTCAGATTTGTGCGTGTAAGCAGAACTTGCCCCGGCATGCCGGGCTAATTCTTTGCTAAATTTTGCTTTGGTTGTCAACATGATTATTTCATTTGCTGTATAATTAACATCTTCAAAGACAGCGTGTTTATCATCGAGCTGTAATTGCATTGCCAGAAGTTCATGAAACTCTGTTAGCCAATTATCAGGAAGAGTATTTACTGGCGATTCTATTATTAAGCGTCGCTTTTGATATGCATAGCATTTTTGGGGGTCTAGAAAAGGCATAAATGCATCCTTTTATGTTAGAATAATGTTGACATTGTATCATATATGAGCTCATAAAGTAAAGTACCATACTCTCTGAGCAGCAATTCTAATTATGACTTTTGTACATTAAAATAAACTCACAATGATTTCAAAACAATCCAAAATTTGATTTAACTAAAATCAATTAGCTTGTTATATGCCCCGGTGTATAGTAAATGTGCCGCATAATTATAATTGCTGCTCTCTGAGTCAGGTTTGGCAGAAAATGTAGAAAAGTCTATTGAACAGTGAATGCTCGGTAATTTGGAAATACTCGAAAGACCCGGTATAACTAAGGTAACACAAATGGCGTCCCCAAGGGGATTCGAACCCCTGTTGCCGCCGTGAAAGGGCAGTGTCCTAGGCCTCTAGACGATGGGGACAATTAAATATAACCGTCAAGCGAGCGATTCTATGTGGTTATTAATTTTTTGTCAATATGTTTACACGAATTTGCAAATAATAATTAGAAACTCCAATTCCATCAAATGGATGATGGCGTCCCCAAGGGGATTCGAACCCCTGTTGCCGCCGTGAAAGGGCAGTGTCCTAGGCCTCTAGACGATGGGGACAACTATTATCAGCTATATAAAGCTCATGTTGGTGGAGCTAGGCGGGATCGAACCGCCGACCTCTTGCATGCCATGCAAGCGCTCTCCCAGCTGAGCTATAGCCCCAAACTGTGACTCGGCGAAGTATAAGATAGTATGTGCTTGCTGTCAATAAACTAATTGATAATAAAGTAAAAAAATAATAGACTTTAAATTCTCGCTTTGATATATCCTAGTAAGTCATTAAAATTATCGGCCTTTCCACCAAAGATTGTTAAGCACTCTATAGCTTTTGCAAAATGTAGATTGATTACCTCTTTTAACTTATATTTACTATATATATTTGCAAAAGTAATTTTATGGTTTGCTATATCAGATTTTCTACATTTACCTAAAGAATTGTTTTCGCTATATCTATCTAGGTAATCATCTTGCATTTGAAAAAGCAATCCGAGATGTTTACCAAACTCTGTTAATGCTTCAATTTCGTCTACAGAAGGGTTACTTGCTTGAATTACCATATTCATGCATGCACTAATTAATTTGCCTGTTTTTAATAAATGAATTTCTTGAAGTTTTTTTTCATCTATTAAAGAGTTATTTAATTCAGACATATCTAAACTTTGGCCGCTAACCATCCCAGATGGCCCGCTTGCTTGAAGTAATTCATGGGTTACGCTTACCACTTGATTCATTGAAATAAAATTTGGTAGTTTAGTTAATAAAATATCAATAGCTAATGCTTGAGTACCATCACCTACCAGAATAGCTGTTGCTTCATCGTAAGCTTTATGACAACTAAGTTTATCTCTACGATAATCATCATTATCCATTGCTGGCAAGTCATCATGAACTAACGAAAAAGAGTGGATTAACTCAATTGATGCTGCAATAATGTCAAGAGCGCTTTGATTTGTATTAAGTAGTTCACCTGTTAAGTACACTAATATTGGTCTAATTCTTTTGCCGCCAGGGAATACAGAATATGCTATTGCTTCTTTAAGTATTGGTGCAGGGATATAAGTTGAGTCAATTATATTATGAAGAATTTGTTCATGGCGATTTTTATAGTTGATTATAGTTGAATTATTCATGGTTTTCGTTGTTGTTAAATTGTTTTTGAGATGAGAGAAACTCAATTTTTTGTTCGGCATTGGTTAATTTTTCTTGGCAAGTTCTAGCTAAAGAAATGCCTTTTTCGAATTGTTTAAGTGAGTCATCTAGAGATAGTTCGCCTTTTTCTAGTTGTTTGACAATGGCTTCTAATTCAGCAATTGATTTTTCAAATGGTATAGGCTTAGTCATAGTAAATTATTGTTTTAGGTTAAATCTTTTTTGATTATACCTAATGATAGAGAAAAGAGGTATTAATTTTATGAAGGTTAAAACAAGATTTGTATGTAGTAAATGTGCTGCAATATTTTCTCAATGGTCTGGTCAATGCACACAGTGCTGGTCATGGAATGCGATTAGTGAAAATAATGATATTGTGAGCACAAGATTTACTAATTATTCTAATCAAACATCTAGAGTTACAAATGTAGCAGATGTTGTGATTGATAAAGAAATCAGATTAGATTGTTTGCTTTCAGAATTAAATAGAGTTTTAGGTGGCGGGTTGGTAGATGGCTCTGTTGTTTTAATAGGCGGAGATCCTGGAATTGGAAAATCAACTTTATTAATTCAAACCTTAGCTAATTTATCATTGCAGGATCGAGTGTTGTATGTAACTGGAGAAGAGTCCCTACAACAAGTCGCTATGCGCGTCAATCGGCTGAATTTACCTACGGAAGGTTTACAATTATTAGCGGAAACTCAAGTTGAAAGCATTATATCCCAAGCTAAACAGGTCAAGCCACGAGTTATGGTAATTGATTCGATTCAAACCATTTACACAGAAAGCGTATCATCAGCTCCTGGCGGAGTGAGCCAAGTTCGAGAATCTGCTGCTCAATTAGTAAGATTTGCTAAAATGACTAACACAGCAGTTTTTTTAGTAGGTCACGTTACAAAAGATGGTGCTCTAGCTGGTCCACGTGTATTAGAGCATATGGTTGATTCAGTATTATATTTTGAAGGTCAATCTGACTCAAGATTTCGGGTAATTAGAGCTATAAAAAATAGATTTGGTGCTGTGAATGAACTAGGTGTTTTTGCCATGACAGATAGAGGTTTAAAAGAAGTTGCAAATCCTTCAGCTATCTTTTTATCTAGAAGTGAAGAGTCAACTCCAGGAAGTGCTGTTATGGTAACTTGGGAGGGATCTAGACCAATGTTAGTTGAGGTTCAAGCTTTAGTAGACGAAGCACATTCTCAACAACCAAGGAGAGTTACTGCTGGTTTAGAGTATAATCGTCTCGCAATTTTGTTGGCTGTCTTACATAGGCATGGTGGAGTTGCGACTTTTGATCAGGATATTTTTATAAATATTGTTGGTGGTGTGAAGGTAACTGAAACAGCGACGGATCTGGCGTTGATAGCAGCGATAGTTTCTAGTCTTAGAAATAGAGTTTTTAACCGCGAAACAATTATTTTTGGAGAAATAGGCCTAGCAGGAGAAATTAGGCCAGTACAAAGTGGTCAAGAAAGATTAAAGGAAGCACAAAAACATGGCTTTAAGTATGCGATTGTACCTAAAGCTAATGCACCAAAACAGTTTAAAGGGATGGAAATAATTCCAGTGACTAAGTTGCAAGAAGTGCTAGAAAAAATATGTTAAAGCTGGTGAATTGTTAATGTAAATTGAATGTAGTATGATTTCCCGCATGAAAATATTACACGTTTATAAAACATTTATTAATGATACTATGGGCGGTACCCAGCAAGTAATTGCGAGCATCATTAAAAATAATCCGGATCCAGATCTTAAGTTCAGTGTATTATCATTATCTGAGCGAGCAACAGGCATAGATTTATCTTTTGAAGGTATAGATAACTATCATTACAAAGAGCATTTGTGTGTTGCCTCAAATCCAGTTTCATTGACTTTATTAGCCAAATTTGGAGCAATTGCACAGAAATTTGATGTTATTCATTATCATTTTCCATGGCCATTTGCCGACATTCTAAATTTAGTTTGGCGAATTAAAAAGCCTTCTATTATTACTTATCATTCAGATATAGTAAAACAAAAAAAATGGCTGTATTTTTACAAGCCGCTTATGCAAAATTTTCTAAAATCTGCAAATGTGTTAGTAGCTACGTCACAAAACTATCTAGATACAAGCACTGTTTTACAAGAATATAAAGAAAAGACAAAAGTAATTCCAATAGGTATCGAACGCGATGATTATCCAGTTCCTAGTAATGATAAATTAAATTATTGGCGCGAAAGAGTTGGTGATAAATTTTTCCTGTTTGTTGGAGTGATGCGGTATTACAAAGGTTTAAATATTTTACTAAGCTCTTTAGAAGATACGTCTTATCCTGTGGTAATTGTTGGTAGTGGCCCAATAGAGAAAGAACTTAAAGAACAAGCTACAAAATTAAATTTAAAGCACGTTATATTTTTGGGTGGTTTGCCTGATGAAGATAAGGTTGCTTTATTAGAGCTATGTTTAGCATTAGTCTTTCCGTCGCATCTAAGATCTGAGGCGTTTGGGATTTCTTTGTTAGAGGGTGCTATGTTTGGTAAGCCTTTAATTTCAGCTGAGATTGGAACTGGTACTAGCTATATAAATCTCAATCAAAAAACAGGCTTAGTTGTGCCACCTAGTGATCCAATAGCTTTACGTGAGGCGATGGACTACATTTGGAATAACCCATCAACTAGTTCGGAGATGGGTGTTCAGGCGAAATTACGTTATGAAAATCTATTCACCGCAAAACAAATGTCAGCGGAATATGCCAAAATATATAAAAATTTATGGTTTTTTGCCTCATAAATAATCTGGACGATTCATTATCATTTTGATATTATGCTGCCTGAGTCGGTTAGACAGTCGCTCTTATAAGGGAGGAAAGTCCGGGCTCCATAGGGCAAAGTGCCAGGTAATACCTGGGAGGCGTGAGTCTACGGAAAGTGCCACAGAAAATATACCGCCTATTTTTAGGTAAGGGTGAAATGGTGCGGTAAGAGCGCACCGCGCGTTTGGTAACAAACGTGGCAGGGAAAACCCCACTTGGAGCAAGACCAAATAGAGATCTACGTAGCGATTAAGCTATAACGTATGGCCCATACGAGATCAGGGTAGGTTGCTTGAGGCAAACGGTGACGTTTGTCCCAGATAAATGATTGTCCACGACAGAACCCGGCTTATCGACCGACTTATTACTAATTTCCAATTAAAATAAGATTGCTATTTATGTTATTATGTTTAGATGTTGGCAATAGCCATATTTATGGTGGCTTGTTTTTAGAAGATGAAATTTCTTTAAGATTTCGTCTCACATCAAAAGTAAGTACCTCTGATGAAATAGGTGTGTTTTTAAAATCTGTATTTAGAGAAAACTCATTTGATTTCTCTAAGGTTAAAAAAATTGCTATTTGCTCTGTTGTTCCTCAATTAGACTACTCACTTAGAGCAGCATGTATCAAATATTTTTCTGTAACACCATTTTTTCTACAATCTGGTGCTAAAACTGGATTAAATATCAAATATAATAATCCTAAAGATGTTGGTGCTGACAGAATTGCAAATGCGATAGGCGCGGTAGAAATGTTTCCGAATACTAATTTAATCATAATGGATTTTGGAACCGCTACCACCTTTTGTGTCGTAAATTCTAGCCGTACTTATCTTGGGGGAGTTATATTACCAGGATTGCGTTTGACAGTAGATGCTTTAGCTAATAACACCGCCAAATTACCTCCTGTTGAGATTGTTAAAGTTGGTAAAGTAGTTGGCCGTTCTACAATCGAAAGTATTCAGTCAGGCGTATTTTACGGTTCTATTGGTACTTGTTTGGAGCTAATTAAGAGAATAAAAGAAGAAGAATTTTCATCAGATCAAGAGGTATTAGTACTAGCAACTGGTGGTTTTGCTTCACTTTTTGATAAATGTGGGGTTTACGATCATTTGATTCCGGATTTAGTTTTACAAGGTATTCGCAAAGCCGCGCAGTATAATTGAAAATCGATCTAG
>MHBB01000100.1:246-1282 GCA_001803185.1 Legionellales bacterium RIFCSPHIGHO2_12_FULL_35_11 | reverse complement strand
AAGCTTGATATTCTATTGTCATTTGAATTTCAAAATTCTTTATAAACGCGAACCTGAAAAATTTGTTTTTTTGGAGCGCGAAGGTTCGCAGCTCATGCTAGAAGAATTAAATGACGATAGCTGGAAGACTGGCGTATTGGAAATACCATTTGGCAGAGGCATAAATTTTCAGATTCGAGTCAATGACGTTGATCAACTGTATAAAGTTTCAACACAAAATGGCTTTCAAATTTACAAAACCATTTATGAAAAGTGGTATCGTGTTGACGATCGTTTGTATGGACACAGACAGTTTCTCATCCAAGACCCTGATGGGTACCTTTTAAGATTTTTTCAAGAGCTGGGTATGAAAGAAAGCTAATTGCGGTTAATGAAATGAAATCAGATTTACAATTAAAAATTTATTTGCAGCCAGGCGCTAAAAAATCTGAAATAGTTGGTAAGCATGGTGAATGTGTAAAAATAAAAGTGCAATCACAACCTGTTGATGGAAAAGCAAATGAAGCGCTTATCAATTTTTTATCGGAGAAATTTTCAATTGCTAAATCATCTATTTCAATTACAGCTGGATTAAAAAGCAGATTTAAAACGATTTGCATTAAAAATTGTGATGAGCAGTGCGGAATACAAATACAAAAAATATTAAATGGTGAGCTATGACACTTTTAGAAGAATTAACCATGCTTGAAAATGAAGCTGATGCATTTGGGTTTAAATGGGAGAATCCCCATCAAATCATGTCACAAATACAAAGTGAATGCGTTGAAATTAATGAGCATTTGGATTCAACAGCGCCTGAAAATAAAATCAAACTACAAGAAGAAATCGGTGATTTATTACATGCCGTATTTTCTCTATGTGTCTTTTGTAAATTGAATCCAGAAGAAACACTGCAAAAAAGCGTTGATAAATTTGAGCGGCGATTTAATGCTGTGAAATCACTTGCGCAGCAAAAAGGTCTGAAAACAATGAATGGCATGTCATTTGATCAGTTGATGCATTTCTGGGATCAAGCAAAGCATAAGGTTGGTTAGAT
>MHBB01000100.1:0-223 GCA_001803185.1 Legionellales bacterium RIFCSPHIGHO2_12_FULL_35_11 | reverse complement strand
GAATATTGTGTATTGTGATCGGCGCTGCATGGCCATGGATTAAAAAATTAAATATTGGACATCTTCCGGGTGATATTTTTATAAAAAAGGAAAGCTTTTCATTTTACTTTCCAATCACTACATGCATTATTATCAGTGTTGTTATTAGTCTAATATTCTGGATTCTAAAACGGTAATCATTACTTTTTTGAAAGATGGAAAATAAATATGTCCCAGTTATTGT
>MHBB01000099.1 GCA_001803185.1 Legionellales bacterium RIFCSPHIGHO2_12_FULL_35_11 | reverse complement strand
AGCAACTATCTAGACGGCACTACTGGCATGGGGTTTGTAAGTTGGCGGGAATCGCTGAATATTTCCTGAAACTTGAACTATTTCTATACTCATATTTTAAACTGAAAAATAGTCATGTCGTAAGGATCAGGATTATCTAGCGTCATAAGTTCAGAGGCTGTTTTAAAAACTTTAGTAAATTTATCACCCGATACCTCTTTAATTATCTTATTCCAAAATTTTACCGCACCATTATTTTCCGGCATGACAGCAATAGACCATTTTCCTGGGAAGAGTGAAAAAATTTTTCTAGCAATTTGACTGCCTACACCTTTGGATTGAAATTTTGCAAGAATGAAAAACTCACCCATATTCCAATCAATTGTTTCAATAAGACATATTTTATCTAATAAAACAAAACCAGCCAGCTCATCGTTAATTTTTACTAAAAAAGATTTTTTTTTGTAGGACTCAAAATAATGCTTAAAATCAATACATTCAAAAAGCCCTGACGCAGGACATTCCCAACCCATATCACGACTTCTATCATATACATAAAATCTTGCCATATTTTGAATAATTGGATAATCAGTGATGTTGGCAGGAATAAGTTTAGTATTTAATTGTTGAACCATACATCCTCATTATTTGTAGCTTATTTTGTAAGTATAAAAGTATATATTTATATAGTACAACAATGATACCATAATAATCCTTTCTGTTGGAAAAGATCTTGTTTCTGTTACAGTGCAGGCCTTTGTAATGATGAGTATTTCACATCAGTCTAAATGAGATGGCATAAGATTCTACCCCGTAAAAATACGGTCTATCTTGATAGATCATGGCCATGATATAATTTTATAGTTTGACAGATTATAGTTTGACATAGGTTAGAAATGTTATTAAGTGAATTTATTATTCGGTGGTGTTCGTATCATGATTTTCCATTCGATAGGATACACCAGTGGTTTCTTTGTACAGAATTTATGGGTAATGCCACAGAGGAAGATTTTGAAACCAATTGTAGGTTTGTTTCATCATGAATATGATACTCTACGAAAAACAAGACTCTAACTTTGCCAAAGCAATGTTAGATGAAGCGCTAAAAAACAATACGATAAAAAGGCTTTTAGCTGAAATTGCTGCTAGAGTTAGGGAAGAGGTTCTCCAGACAGTTATCTTCCATGAGCAAGATGGATTAGTTCCATCGCTAAATAGTTTAGCTATTCAGCATGCTAGTGGTGACTTATATATTGGTGCGTTATTACCTTGGTATTCAAAAGAGTTTTTAAATAACACGGTTGAAGGACGTTCCCTTCTTTTAGATGCACTGGATCAATGTTTGCAAAATGCGGCCAGTATTCGAACCCATCATGATTTTCTCGCCTTGATGAAAACGATTGATGGCATGGCATATATGTATGATTTGTTTAAAACAAAAAATGCTTGTGCGCATCATGATCAATTAAAAGACTATATTGCTCCAACAGCTGATGAAGTTGCTATTCGTAGACAACGACCAGAAGATGTGTTAGCTGTAACTTACGGGATAGGTACAGAATTAAATAAAGATTTATTCTTCGAAGGCAAAGCGTTTCCTGGAACCATTTCTGGAAAGGCGCGGTTTTTTATCACCACAACAGAGCATCGTGCAAAGACCTGGTTTGAAAAATTAGTAGATCAACGTAGTTTAAATAAACCATCTTTACCGTTGATTGCGAGCACATCGAACTCAGCGGCTAAAGCATTCATGATGGCGCATGGTTTAACGTTATTTTTGAATGATGAACAACAATTTGATTTGGATAAAGCGCAAATATTCTCCAATTGTGTGATGGCTTATTTAGTTTATTGCGGGCATCATAGTTGCATAGAAGTGATGGAGGTGTGGAATCGATCATTGGATTATTTGGCCATAGAACACCCAGAACAAATGAAGAATGGTTTAGTGCCAAGCAATCTAAATACGTCTATACCCTATATTGACGCAGAGGATATCATTGAAAAGAAATTGCCCTATGCTAAAATAGGTTCGTATTCAAGTTTTCTTCATCCTAGCTATGCCAATGCGGTGATGCAGCGTATGGAAACTATATTAACAGAGGTTCCTGATTTAACGTTTAATGAGGATACTATCAATGCTTTGTCACAAATGCATCCTAATTTATTACATATGCCAGGATTCTCTTGGGAAGAGAGTTTAACTGCGGTCAACCGCGGTATGTATCCAAGTTTCTTTGGGATGATTAACCACCAAGTTGTCCGTGTTTTACCTCGAGATGGTCATTTACAATATACAGTGATTGATGTGCCGAATGCAGATGGAAATTTACGTAAACATTGTCTCTATCAATCCCGTTTAGCAAAATTAATCTGCGAAAAAGGTCGTGATTATTGGGGGGCTGCTTACCAAAAAATAAACTATATTTTTTTGATGGATTTCGATATAAAATCGGCTACTCCAACTCAATACGAACGGTATTTTAAAAAAATTGAAAGTTCATTGAGAAAAATAAATCTTTTTCCAAACCCATCAAATCATATTGCTGCATTGAAAAATACATTACACCAACTTTTTGATAAAAACTTTGATTTAGCCAATGTTTCGCAATTTTATTACGATTTGTGGCTTGAAACGTATGGCGCAGAACCTTTAACGATATTTACTTTCAGTGTAGATGAACTTAAAGAAAAAGTTCCTGCGGCAATCAATGTTCATGCAGTGAGTCAGGCTTGTTTATTGTTATCTATTTGCCAGGACATAGCTCACAATTTTGATGCATTTAAACTCGCTTATTTTATTGCACAACCTTACGTTTTTTGTGGTCCGCCACAACTGAGGGGCAGAATAAGTCGAAACGGCAGCACACAAGCAACAACATCTGGCATTCTTAGAGATGATGACTTAAATGCAACTGAATTGACTACCGTACCTCATTTTGCTGCAAAAGCAGCATTTCAACCTCAATGGGAACATCCAATCGCACAGAAATTACAAGAGCTAGGGGCCCCAATTATTGGAGGGCCTAGCGGTACATTAGGAAGAAACGTCTTAATGTTAGCACCACTGCTTGAGAATCATTTATTAACTCAAGAGGATTTGATGCAATATATCATGGGATTTTGGGCAGATCTTGTTAATCGGGGGCATCATTCTTTCGAGGAAGTAGCAATGATGGTAAGCCAACTTTTATTTCCATTCAAAGCATGGCTTGATCCGGTCAGAACTCCCTATGAATTTTATGAGCAATTATTGACACCATCCTTCCTGAATTCAACAGAATATCAAGTTTTTTTACAAGAACATAAAGACTTTTTTGAAACACCTGTTGACCTGGAGTATAAGTGGGCACAATTGTGAATTATTTCTCATTAGTGCTATAATTTGCCAAAATATTCATATGTGAGGTATTTAATAATGCAAAGCAATCCTTTTTCATTTTTAAAAGAAACGCGTAATTATCCTTATGCTCGTATTAGGCGCGCGCATTTATCGGGGCGTTTATTTGACACTTGGCATGTTATGGCGGGTCGTGTTTTGCCAGAGTTTTTGGAGTCTCATACTCACTCATCATCTTTTAGAAATTATACTAGCTATATTGGTGTTGATGAATTGCTACTAGTACAGTCATTTGGTGTTGTTGATTATGTAACAATTGGAATATTCCCATTGTTGCATAAGCTTTTAAAATCATGTGATGCTTATATTCAAAATCGATGTTATAAAAAAGGGGCGATTGGTCAGGATGAAAGATTTATATATTCTTCTACAAGGTCAAAAACTATATCTCGCTTCTATTTTTCAAGATTCACATGGGACTGGTGGTGCTGAGAGCAGTGATGATATTTCATATTGGAAGGTAGATCCCAACAATCAAGAGACCATGCAATTAATTAAAACTTTGATTGAATATAATGTATGTGGCATAACAGCAGCATTTGAGGATGATAATGAGTATCAGTATTTACAAGATCATTTGCAGACAATAGGTTTAAATGACATTGGACAACAAAAAATTTGTGGGTGAATAAATAATAATTCTTGGCTGCGCGTGGATAATTCAAGATAATTGTAAATTAAACTGTTTTGATATGTAGGCATAAATTTAAAAATTATAATTTCAGATAAGCCGATATACTTACACTACTATCCTCTGTTGCAGGTTCAGTACTCCAAAAATTAAATAAATTGAACCATTGTGTTGGTTTTACATAGGATATTGCTTCATAGAATAATTTAAGTATTGTATCCTCATAAGACGCATCTCCAGATAGACCAGAAGAATCAAGTGGCATATAAGAGCGTTCATTTAAGCTTAGAAAATTTAATTCCTTGTGAATCTGATGAACAGATATTTTTTGAAGGGAATCAATATTAGGAAAATCTAGCCTATCTTCCACAGGACAATCTAAATCCAGGGTAATAAATGGTTGTAATGCTTGATTTTTTAATTGCAAACATGCTGCAAATGCAATTTCACCAGTTGTATAACAACTAGCTAAACGTCTTTTTTCTGGATCTAAATTGTGTAACTGTTGAAATATCTCTGTAATTTGCGGGCTTGCAAGCATATTTTCTATTATTTCTATACACTTAATAATAAATTGACTATTACTTGCTGCAGCAATTATATCAGGTGAATAATAAAATCTTGCGGGTGGAATCATTTTTTCTCTAATAAGCGAGTATTCTGGTAGAGAGTCATATAATTTATAATAATCGCGAGCTATAATTTCTGCTTCAGTATAATTATCTATAGTTACATTTTCTAAAATTTCGCAATTGTGACCATTTGCTTTTAATGCTTCAAATTCAGCAATATCTAAATTTACTAAAGAATGGCCAACTGGCGCTATTAGGTTTAAAGCAAAATCAAAAGGTAGGCGCAAATCATCAGGTAAACGTGTTAACTCATTTGTTTTACTATCTGTTAAAATAATATCTGTATCAAAGTACCAGCTACCATTGCGTAGTATATAAAAACGCAATAAATCAGAAATCGCAGCCCAATTTGGTGAATCATGCTGGATGCATTTCACAATGAAATCACATACATGTTTTTTCATAGGCAAAGTATCAATATCGCTTGGTATGATACCATTGTTAATGCAATATTCTTGTAGCTCTTGATAAGCCTCTGGATTGGTTAAAAGAGCTGTTTTACTAAACCATAGCTTAATTTCGTGGTTAGGATTTAAAATTCTCCAATTAATTATCCTAGATTGATGAGGGAAATGCTCCGTATTGCGCAGCATGCTTCCTAACCATATAAAATTAATTTGCTTAGGAATAGTCATTTAATTCTCTGGTGTACATATATCCTTTAATTGTAGCATATTTTATCACTATGCATTTGCTAAAAATGTGCGTAAGCATCCGGCTATTGCGCCATGGTGTTTTTGCCCAACCGAGTGATGACAATTTTTTGTTGCTTTATACATATGCTCATAAGTAAGTGCGGCAAAAACCCCTAAAAGTTTATTGGCAATTGCAAAAGCTTCTAGTAATTTATCTTCCGTGTATAAATCTAACCAATCTGTAATGCAATATTTTTGTAATTCAAAGTATTTTTGTAACTGCTCATACCCATATGCCGCTGCGCGTCAAATGGGTATGAGAGAATTTTTTTCTTAAAACTATTGACATCATTTTTG
>MHBB01000098.1 GCA_001803185.1 Legionellales bacterium RIFCSPHIGHO2_12_FULL_35_11 | reverse complement strand
CAAGCTCAGCTGTTGTTTTCATTTAAAAAAATCCTATTTTTCATGCATCCTCGATCATATCACAAATGATATCGATAATCATTCTCAAATTAGCAAAAATTTGAACGATTTACTCCAAGGTATGCATGTCTTTTTATATAATCTTCAGATTGCATTTCTTCTAATCTACTAACTGTTCTTGCAAATTGTTTGAATAGTTCGCCTTGTGAATATAGTTTTTCATGGGGAACTTCTGCTGATAAGACTAACCGTATCCCTCTATCATATGCAACATCTACAAAATGCATAAATAGTAACGTTTTGACTGTATCTTTTTTATCTAAAACAGGAATATTTGAAATAAAAATTGTATCAAAATAATTGGCTATTTCTAAATAATCTAACTGGCATCTAGGCATATCACAAATTTCACCAAATTCAAACCAAATAGAATTATTTCCTGATTTAACAAATGGAATTGGTCTGTTTAAAATACATATTTCTCCGCTAGCTTTTTCATCTTTTGATATTAATTTAAATTGATCTTCCAAGGTCTTATTATTTTCATTATTCAAAGGAAATAAATAAGACTGCAGTGAGTGCCCTCTCCCTACGCGATAATCATGACCACCATGTAACCGAATAAGTTCGCAATTTTTTTTAATAAGCTCGATCGCTCCCAAAAATCTTTCCCGCCCTACTCCATCTAAATATAACTCATCAACTGCCGTATTAGTTGTCACGACTAAGGTAATTTTTTGCTGGAATAGTGCCTTTAATAATTGGGCCATTATCATTGCATAAGCTACGTCATTTATCAGAAATTCATCTAAACAAAGAATCTTTACTTTTTTCGCAAGCAATTGAACAACTTTAATAATAGGATCTGAATGTCCTTGTAGCTCTCTTAATTTTTTATCAATTTGCTGCATAAAATGATGGAAATGAAATCTAGCTTTCTTTTTTAAAGCTAGATTATTATAAAAAAGATCCATTAAATAAGTTTTTCCAACCCCTACTGGACCCATGATATATAAACCATTGATGGATGATGATTTTGTAAAACTAAACCATGAATTTAGATTATTTAAGTTGGTATTTAATTTATCTAATTCAACTACTACCTTTCTTTGAGAAAGGTCATCTTGAATGTCTTTACTTTTTACCGCAAGATCATATTTTTCCATTAAACTCATGCTCTCTCCAGTTGAGAAGAAATATAAAAAGAATGTGTTCATAATTAGTATCAGGGCTGTCGCATCAAATTAATCAATGCTGGCGTGTAGGTTGGGCCTTGGCCCAACAAAAAATGCAGCTTTTTTATCGTTGGGCCAAG
>MHBB01000097.1 GCA_001803185.1 Legionellales bacterium RIFCSPHIGHO2_12_FULL_35_11 | reverse complement strand
CTGGGTTGCTTCGTCGCTGCGCTCCTCGCAATGAC
This sequence comes from Legionellales bacterium RIFCSPHIGHO2_12_FULL_35_11, assembly GCA_001803185.1. Taxonomy (GTDB): domain Bacteria; phylum Pseudomonadota; class Gammaproteobacteria; order Legionellales; family Legionellaceae; genus 2-12-FULL-35-11. The sequence goes on along the minus strand of MHBB01000097.1, from coordinate 5,669 downwards.
GCATCTTTCAATTGACCGCAGTTTTAATCACACCCATACTATAAACCTAGAAAAAGCATTCTCGCTACGAGCCCAACTGCTTTTTTGGGGATAATTGATGGCTTGCTTAAAATATTATTTTTAAAAGTATATGCAAATAAAATATAAGCGTGATATAATTTCTGACCTTATTAAAGGGTATTTGCGTGTTGTGACAAAAATAAAATACTATCATCCGTTAATAGGCCTTGGTTTTGTATGCATAATAATTATCGTAGGTGCAATTTCAGCATCCTTCGCGCGTAGTCAAATATTAGAGGTCGAAACTATACAGGCTTGTGTTATTCCTAGTTCCACAAGACTTGATAATTCTTTGCGTGCAAAAATTTCTGATTGCCTTGGATTTGAAAAGAGTGAAAAGCCAAGTTGTTGCTCAGGATATTATAAACCAGTACACATAAAAACAATTGCTGACCCAGATGAAATTGAAGTAACCGCAAATAACAGCTCTTTGTATCTTTCTGGAAAATCACAATTAAAAGGTAATGTTAAAATACGCCGTACAAATATGGTGGTTTCTACAAAGACAGCTAGTATTTATAGAGATCCTCAAACCAAAAAAATTACAAAAATTGAGTTGGAAGGAGGAGTGAATTATGTTGCTCCTGATGTATTTATGTATGCGAGTAATGCAACTTTATATCCTGAGAAAAAGTCTGGTAAATTAAATGACGTTATATATAGGTACAAAACAAATAGAGCTTTAGCTTTTTTGCCAGCATGGGGAAGGGCAAGGTTATTACAACGTTTCGCTAATGAAGATTATTTGCTAAATAAGGCTACATATACAACTTGTGCTCCAAAAGATAAGTCATGGCAGATTAAAGCTGATGAAATTAAAATTAACACAGTAAAATCTACAGGGATTGCTAAAAACGCTTATTTGGAAATAAGAGATATTCCAATATTCTATACGCCGTATCTAAGTTTTCCAACTACTCAGGAGAGAAAGTCTGGGTTTTTGATGCCAATTTATGGATATACTAATGTCAGCGGGTTTGATGTTGGTTTTCCTTATTATTTTAATATTGCTCCAAATTTTGATTTAACTTTTATGCCACATGTATATTCTTTTCGTGGTGTGATGTTAGGCGGTAATGCACGATTTTTAACCGAAAAATCAACGGGTACTTTCGGTCTAACCATGTTGCCAAAAGATGCAGCATTTAATTCTTTTCTTATTAAAAATAGAGATAATTTCCCAGTTTTGCAGGATGTTTCTTCAAATAGATGGTCTGTTATGTTGAATGAAACTAGTCATTTTACAGATAATTTGACGTTTAACATTAATTTTCGCCAATTGTCTGATGATTATTATTTTCAAGACTTTAGTACAAATCTTGCTGTAGCCTCAGCCAACCAAATTTTGCGTGAGGGTGATTTAACATATAATACTAAACATTGGACTTTTTTTGGGATGATGCAAAGCTATCAAACGTTGCATGCAATTAATCAAGCAGAAGTGTCCAATATTTATGAGAGATTTCCACAATTATCAGCTAAAGGAAGTTATTATGATTTGCCAATGAAAGGAGTATTTCAAATTCTTGGTCAGTTTGATAATTTTCATTGGACTGGATTAGATGAGATTTCCCCGCAAGGACCTAGATATCATGTTAATCCAACTCTATCTTTTCCTCAAGTTAGGCCATGGGGATATATTAATCCAGAAATTCAGTTAGTTGAAAATTATTACGATTTAAATTCTAGAACCTCTAAAGCAGAAGGCTCTGTTTATATGACGAGCAATTATAATAGAACTATTCCACGTTATAGTATTGATAGCGGCTTAACATTTTACAGACATGTGAATTCCTTTGGTGATCATTTAAAGCAAACATTTGAACCGAGAGTTTACTACTTAAATATACCATATCGTAATCAAAGCTTTTATCCAGCGTTTGATTCTGCATATATGATATTTAATACAGATCAGCTATTTAGAGATAATAGATTTTCTGGCTATGATAGAATTGGTGATGCTAATCAATTGGCTTATGCAGGAACTTTGCGATGGATTTCACCAGAAACTGGGTTAGAAATAGCTAATTTTAGGTTGGGTCAAATTCGATATTTTTCAGAAAGAAAAGTACAGCTTTGTTATAATCAGGATGGAAGTTGTGTTGATAGTCCATTATTTTTAGGTTATGTATCACCGCTAGCTACTTATTCGCCAATTGCTTCTAAGTTAACATACGCCTTAACATCCGTTTGGTCAGCTAGCGCAGATTATGTTTGGGATCCTTACACCAAAGCAACAAATAATGGTAATTTTAATATTCTTTATCAACCAACGCCTACTAGAATTCTTTCATTTGGGTTTAATTATATGGTTAGTGGAAATATATTAGATACACCGGGGGATCCATTTATTGAAAATACACCATTAAATCAAGCAACTTTTAGTTATGCTTGGCCATTTACCGAAAACTGGAGTAGCTTAGGCGCTTATAGTTATAATATTAGTGAAAACTACGCAATGATGGGATTATTTGGTTTGCAATATGATTCTTGTTGTTGGGCTGCTAGATTAATTGGTGGTCGGCAATTTAAAAGTTTAAATGTAGACTCACAGCGCCCGGAGTATAATAATAGTATTTATGTCCAGATATTATTGAAAGGATTAGGCTCTGTAACAAATACAGATCCGGCAAGTACAATTAAGACCTATTTGCCTAGCTATCCTAATATTTTTAGCCAATAATCCTAGAAAAAGCATTCTCGTTATGAGCTCAACTGCTTTTTCTAGGTTAAACAATTTTATAATAATGGGGAATATTACATGTTAATGCTGAGAAATCTTAAATACATTATATTAGTAATAGCTGTAATTTGTACAAAAAGTGCTTTGGCTGAAAGTTTTGAAACATTAGACAAAGTAGTTGCTGTTGTTAATACAGAGGTTATTACAGAGTCTGAATTGGAAACACAAATAAATTTAATTAAAAATCAATTAAGAAGTAAAGGAGTACAAGTTCCTCCTGATAATGTTTTACGCAAACAAGTTTTGCAACATTTGATTGATGTGGATTTGCAGCTGCAGTTGGCAAAAAATTATGATGTAACCGTTGACTCAACAGAACTTGATGCAACAATTAATAAAATAGCAGAGGATAATACATTGACATTAAGTGCCCTGCGAAGTGAACTTAGAAAGCAAGGCATGACTTGGGATATGTATAGAGATAATTTGCGAAAAGAAATAATTATTTCCAGAATGCAGCAAAAAGCTATTGGCAAGGACATTGAAATTACCCCTCAACAAGTTGAAGATTATTTGCATGCTAATGCGTCAGCAGAGAAATCAGCATACAAATATCATATTCAAAATATAGTTGTACCTTTAGAAGAAGAGCCAACTACTAAACAAATTAATAAGGCTTTAGCAAAAGCACAGTCTTTGCTTGAAAAAATAAAAAAAGGCGAAGATTTTGGTATGATAGCAATTTCTGAGTCAAGTGATGAATATGCTTTAGAAGGTGGTGATTTAGGTGAGAGATATTTAGCAGAGCTGCCAGAGGTATTTGCAAAAAAAATTATTGACATGAAGCCGGGGCAAGTGGCTGGTCCAATCAGAACAGGTAATGGATTTCATATTATTAAGCTTGTATCATCAAATGCTAAAAATGAGCATCATCATATTACCAAAACTCATGTAAGACACATTCTATTAAAGCAAGATGTAAGCATGACTAATGAAGAAGCGCTAAATCAGGCGAATAGTTTGTATGAACAATTAAAGTCAGGAAAAGATTTTGCTGTAATGGCAAAACAGTATTCTCTTGATGCAGCGAGTGCTTCGAAGGGAGGAGATTTAGGTTGGGTTGTTTCAGATGAGCTAGTTAAACCTTTTGCTGATGCAATGATTGTGTTGCCACTGCATACTATTAGCAAGCCAGTAAAGTCACAGTTTGGATGGCATTTGATTGAAGTCCTAGAAAGAAAAAAAATAGATGACTCTGATGCTTATAAACGTCAACAAGTCAGAATGTTATTACAACAAAGAAAATTTAATGAAGCCGTGCAAAATTGGCAGCAACATATAAGAACCCAATCATATGTGAATGTTGTGGATAAAAAATTAGCATGAAGCCGCTCTTGGTTACGAGTGGTGAACCAGCAGGAATTGGTCCAGAGATTTGTTTAGCTCTTCGTGGAAGTTCAATACCAGTAGTGATATTGGCTGACGCTAATTTACTTTTGGAAAGAGCTAAATTGTTAGGAATAGATATATTCATTAGAGAGTATAATCCTGATATTGAATATACCCCTAAAGCTAATTATCTAACTGTTTTATCAGTTCCAACAAAAGCAAAATCAGTAGCTGGGCAGTTAGATAAATTGAACTCGCTTTATGTTTTAGAAATGCTACAAATGGCGACAGAATTATGTATCGGTAAAAAATTTTCAGGCTTAGTAACTGCTCCAGTTCATAAAGGGATAATTAATCAAGTAGGTATATCTTTTACCGGTCATACAGAATTCTTGCTAGAAGCTTGTGATGTGAAAGATGTTGTAATGATGTTAGCAAGTGACCAACTACGCGTAGCCTTAGTAACAACACATTTGCCTCTTAAAAAAGTTTCAGCATCAATTACAAAAGAAAAACTTAGTTCTGTGTTAACTATTTTAAATAATTCATTAAAAAATGATTTTGGGATTATGTCCCCTAATCTATATGTATCTGGTTTAAATCCCCATGCAGGAGAAGAAGGATATTTGGGTAGTGAAGAAATTGAAATAATCAGTCCTGCCTTAGAAGCTTTAAAAAGTGGCGGACTTAATATTACAGGGCCTTTAGCTGCAGATACAATGTTTTCAGAAAGTAATTTAAAAAATGCCGATGCATTTGTAGCAATGTATCATGACCAAGGTCTTACAGTTTTAAAGTACGCGAGTTTTGGGAGTACGGTAAATATAACTTTAGGTTTACCAATAATTAGGACATCAGTTGATCATGGTAGTGCATTGGATATAGCAGGTAAAGGTATAGCAAATTCTAGAAGTTTAGTAAAAGCAGTGGAAGTTGCTTATCATATGGGACAAAATAGGTCAAGAAAATGACGATTATTAGTATTATAGTTGCTATGGATGAGCAACGAGGTATAGGTTATCAAAATAATTTATTATGTCATCTTTCGGCAGATTTGAAATATTTCAAAAAAACTACAATGGGTAAGCCAATAATTATGGGATACAACACTTATCAGGCTATAGGCAAGGCTTTGCCAGGCAGATTAAATATAGTTTTATCTCGAACCATAAGAGAAATAGAGAATGTTACTTTAGCAACCAGTTTAGATAAAGCTCTTAACTTAGCTAGTGGATATGATGAAATAATTATTATAGGTGGTAGCCAAGTTTATAAAGAAAGTTTGCCGTTGGTAAATCGTATCTATCTAACTAAGATACATCATACATTTTTAGCAGATACTTTTTTTCCTGAATTTAATCCTGAACTTTGGGGATCTGTAAAAGTTGGAGATCACTTTGCGGATGAAAAAAACGAATTTTCTATGAGTTTTTGGATTTATAAAAAAAATAAATAAAAAAAGTAAAAAAGTATTTGACAAAGGATGTGAAAAAGGTAGAATGACGAGCACGCCACTTGGGCGAAGATGATTAAGAAT
>MHBB01000096.1 GCA_001803185.1 Legionellales bacterium RIFCSPHIGHO2_12_FULL_35_11 | reverse complement strand
GGCCCAACAAAAAATGCAGCTTTTTTATCGTTGGACCAAGGCCCAACCTACGCCCCGTCTATATTATTTGATGAGACAGCCCTGATACTGTTTATTCATTTCTGAACTTTATGACAGCGAGCATGCGCTGTTCCATTAAAAAAGTACCGTCTTTCGAAACGACGGTACTTTTTAATTGGGCAGCTCTGGCTATTTTACTAATTAGTCTTGGAATTCATTATCTTCTTCTGATTGCTCTTCAAGATTCTCGACTTCAACTACTGCCTCTGATTTTTCAACAACAGGCTTATCTTTCCATTCAAGTTTAACTCTTCCCTGCTTATCAATACCTGAAACAAATACAGAAATAACTTGTCCTTCAGTTAATACTTCTTCAACTTTCTGGGATCTGTTTTCACATATTTGTGAAATATGAAGTAAACCATCTTTGCCAGGCAATATATTAATAAACGCACCAAATTCAACTATTTTACTAACTTTACCATTATAAGTTTTTCCTACTTCTATTTCTGCTATCAAATCTTTAATCTGTTGCTCGGCGTTTTGTAAAGCTTCCAAATTAGGTGAAAATAGCTGTACAATTCCGTTATCATCTATATCAATTGATACACCGGTGCTATCAATTAAACCTTTTATGGTCGCACCACCCTTTCCAATCACTGTTCGAATTTTATCTTCAGCTACTTTCATAGTTAATATTCTTGGAGCGTGCTCGGAAAGCTCTGTTCTTGACTCAGAAATAGAGTTATTCATAACTTCTAATATATGCATGCGACCAGCATTAGCTTGCGATAAGGCCTGCTCCATAATTTCTTTGGTTATGCCCTTAATTTTGATATCCATTTGTAAAGCTGTGACGCCATCTTTTGTTCCGGCTACTTTAAAGTCCATATCACCAAGATGATCTTCATCACCAAGGATATCTGTTAATACTGCAAATCTATCATCTTCTTTAATTAACCCCATAGCAACGCCTGCCACTGGTGCTTTAATTGGAACGCCAGCGTCCATTAATGCAAGGCTTGTACCACAAACTGTAGCCATTGAACTTGAACCATTTGACTCTGTAATTTCTGACACAACTCTAACTACATAAGGAAAATCTTCTGAATTTGGAAGTACTGCTGCAATACTTCTTCTAGCAAGACGGCCATGACCAATTTCACGACGCTTTGGACTTCCAATCATACCTGTTTCGCCAACAGAATACGGTGGGAAATTGTAGTGCAGCATAAATCTATCTTTAACTTCACCATCAAGCTTATCAAGAATTTGTGCGCATCTATCATTACCTAAAGTTGCTGTAACAATTGCTTGCGTTTCACCACGAGTAAATAACGCAGAGCCATGCGCTCTTTCAAGTAGTTTAGTTTTAACCGTAATTGGGCGAACAGTGATTCTATCACGACCATCAATTCTAGGTTCACCATCTAAAATACGACCTCGAACATGATTTTTTTCTAAGGTCTCAAAATGAGATAATACAGCTCCGGTATCAATGTCTTCTTGTATAGCTAACATAGCATCACAAGTTTTTTGTCGAATCTCGCTTAATTTTTGGCAGCGTTCTTGCTTATCTTTTATTAAATAAGCCGCATTTATTTCTTCTAAAGCTAGTTCAGCTACTTTTGCTTCCATAGCAACATCAGGAGCTTGCTCACTCCACTCCCAAGATTTCTTACCAACTTCATCTGCAAGTTCACTAATGGCTTTGATAACACCTTGCATCATCTCATGGCCAAACATTACCGCGCCAAGCATTACTTCTTCACTCAATTGTTTTGCTTCAGATTCAACCATCAAAATAGCGTCTGAAGTCCCTGCTACTACTAAATCCAAATCAGAGTTTTCAGTAGTATTTGGGCTAGGATTTAACAAATAAACGCCATCTTTATAACCAACTCTAGCTCCACAAATTGGACCAGCAAAAGGCAGACCCGAAATAGTAAGTGCTGCAGATGCTCCAATCATTGCCACGATATCAGCAGGAACCTCAGGGTTTAATGACATTACTGTAGCTATAATTTGCACTTCATGCTTAAAGTTGCTAGGAAATAAAGGTCGGATAGGTCTATCAATTAAGCGGGATCGTAAAGTTTCTTCATCACTTAAGCGCCCTTCACGCTTATTAAATCCACCTGGAATCTTGCCAGCAGCATAAGATTTTTCTTGGTAAATAACCATCAGTGGAAAAAAGTGATTGTTCTCAGCGCCGTCCTTTTTAGCAACAACTGTTACTAAAACTTGTGTTCCATTCATAGATGCAAGAACAGCACCATCTGCTTGACGTGCAATTTCGCCTGTTTCTAGAACTAGCGTTGCTTCACCATATTGTATTTGTTTTGTAAATTTCATGATTTATGGTCTCAAAAATAAGAGGGAATATTCCTATATTTGGCTAGGGACGTTTTTAAGCACCAAAACAGGACGAAAAAAAGGCGCAAAAATGCGCCTACATATACTAAAAATAAAAAACCTGGCCTAATAAATTATAGCCGGATGTACTTAAAAAAATATCTACAATCAATATGAATCTCTCAATTCCAAGCTTTTGATTAAAGAACGATATCTTTCCAAGCTTTCCTTTTTTAAGTACTGCAAAAGTTTACGGCGTCTGTTAACTAAAGTCTGTAAACCCCGACGTGAATGATTATCCTTTTTATGAATTTTAAAATGCTCAGTCAAGTACTTAATTCTACCCGTCATTAATGAAATTTGTACTTCTGATGAACCTGTATCATTCTCAGATTGCTGGTATTTCTTAATGATTTCTGCTGTTTGCACGCTACTTAGCGTCATCTTACACTCCTGCAATTTATAACTTAACTTACGGTTCATATAACCACAAACCATAATTTTCTAATAGGAAAGACACACACTCTAACAAAATACACAATAATACACAAGAAATATTATATTTTTTTTCTGCGGCTTTTTTTTAGGCATTCGTAGTAGAGCTCAACTGCTTTTTCTAGGATTATCTAAATAAAACTCATGAATAGCATCAATCATAATTGTAACATTCTCAGGAGGAACATCTGGTGTTATGCCATGCCCTAAATTAAAAATAAATCCTGTTGGGTCACCCACTGCCTCGAGAATCCTTCTAACTTCTTGTTGAATAACTTTTTTAGATGTTAGCAACACAGTTGGGTCTAAATTTCCTTGTAAAGCTACTCGACTACCTATTTCTAACTTAGCTTTAGCTAAATCGCAAGTCCAATCTAAACCAATCACATTACAAGAGCTATCTGCAATTAGTGACAACCACTGTCCTCCGCCTTTGGTAAATAGCAGTACCGGAATATTAGGATATTTTGCCCGCAACTGTTTGGTTATCCGCGTCATATATTTTAAAGAAAAAGCCTGATAATTGTGTGTACTTAAAATTCCACCCCATGTATCAAAAATCATAACTGCATTGACGCCAGCAAGTATTTGCAACTCTAAATACTCAAATATAGTAACACTTAGTTTTTCTAAAAGAAGGCTAAAAGCATAAGCTTCGTTATACATTAATTTTAATGTATTTTTAAAGTCCTTACTTCCACCTCCCTCTACCATATAACAAGCAAGAGTCCACGGACTTCCAGAAAAACCAATCAAAGGCAATTCCTTCGGCATTTCTTGCCGAATTAAGCTAGTGGCTTCCATAACATAATTTAATTCTCTTTTGACATCTACTGAGGATAATTTATAAATATCCGATGCATTTCGCAAAGGGTTTGCAAAACTAGGTCCACTACCTTCCGTAAATGAAAGGCCTAATCCCATTGCATCAGGAATAGTCAGAATATCAGAAAATAAAATTGCTGCATCTAACTCGTAACGACGAAGTGGCTGTAATGTAACCTCGCATGCTAGTTCTTTATTTTTACATAAACCAAGAAAATCCCCTGCTATCGCTCTAGTTTTACGATACTCAGGTAAATATCTTCCTGCTTGTCTCATCAGCCAAACAGGCGGTCTTGGTACTGGCAAATGATTAATTGAACGCATGAACAGAGAATTTGATAGATCTTGCATATTCCTTCCAAATTTATAAATTATCCTAAATAATTACTACTCGCTATGCTAAAATCTGCGTCTTACTAGTTTTTCCGTGCTCTTCTCGAACCATACGGGGCAGTAAATATCCTGGCAAGTTTTTTTGCATTTCTCTAAAAATTGCTTTTGCATCATCTTCTGCAATATCAAAATGCCCGGTTCCAGAAGTTTTATCTAATAAATGCAAATAATAAGGTAAAACATTAATTGCAAATAGACGGTAGCTAAGGTTTATTAAAGTGGCGCTATTTGTATTAACTCCTTTTAGCAAAACTGTTTGATTTAATAAATGACAACCAATTTTTCTCAGATTATAACACACTTCCTCAAGCTTAGGACTAATCTCATTGGGGTGATTACAGTGCAAAACTATCACAATCCGCAAGTGGCTATTAGCAATTATTTGTAAAAGTTTTTCCCCTATTCTTTCCGGTAATACCACCGGCACACGGGTATGAATTCTTAAAATTTGCACATGCGAAATACTTGCTATTTTACTAAATAAATATTCAAGAGTAGAATCTGCCGCCAACAATGGGTCGCCACCACTGAAAATTACTTCACTAATATTTTTATTTTCTGCAATATAATCAAATGCTTTTTGCCAACCAAGACGACCAGGATTATTTATTTGATATGGAAATTCTCTGCGAAAACAATAACGACAATTTATCGCACAAATCCCAGTAATCGTTAATAAAACTCTACTAGAATACTTATGAATTAACCCAGGAATTTTATTATATTCCTTTTCTAACAAAGGATCGTCCGTATAACCTTCTTGCAAAACTTCTTCTTCAAGAGATGCCAATACTTGCAATAATAATGGATCTTGAGGGTTCTTTTTTTCCATAAGACTAGCAAAATGTAATGGCACTCGAGTTGCAAAGGATTTTTGTGCCAAAGTACTAAACTTATGATCTGGTAAATGTAAATATTCTAATAAAAGCTTTGCTGATGAAAATCCATTTACCAAAACAGCCTGCCAGTTTTCAGATGAATCTCGCATTAATTTCATAAAATTGATAAACTAGTCCGACATTTTACTGAAATGTAAATAAATCGCAACTTCCAGGCCAATGGAGAATAAAAATAGACTTATTAATAATCTCAGCTCTTTGTGTGAAAACTCATATTGGTATTTATGAATGGGAACAAAAAATCACGCAAACTTTAGAAGTAGACATAGAAATTGCTACTGACAAAAGAAACTGCCAAGACAAAATTGAAAATACGCTTGATTATGATGCAATAGCCAAGAAGGTGACTAGTTATGTTGAAAATAACTCTTTCGCTTTAATTGAAACTGTAGCTGAAAATATAGCTGACTTAATAATAAAATCTTTTGCTATTAGCCAAATAAACATCTGTGTAAGCAAGCCAAATGCAATAAAAAATGCTAAAAATGTATCTATAAAAATTTTTAGAACGTGTTAAACCTAGAAAAAGCAGTTGAGCTCTACTACGAATGCCTACTGCACTGAATTTTAAAGATTTTTTCATGTTTTTTTAACTCACCATAGTGGCGACTATGCCTTCGTCAAAAAAACATGAAAAAATCTTTAAAATTCAGCACATTAGTCATTCTCGCTACGATCTCAACTGCTTTTTCTAGGTTAAATAGACGATTTAATTAAGATCAACATTTTAATTCAGAGCTAGAAATGACAGGGATATTATCCGCTATAAGACTTGAGCCAGCAGTTATAGCCAATCCTCCAAATATAGTCAAAGAAGCCAATAAAGAATAATTACTAATAATTAAAGATATTCCCCCACTAAATACTAACATTGGCAATGATAAGTGCAAAGATGTCATTGAAGCAATTAGCAGTGCTACAGCAAATAAGATACCACCCAAAAGCAATAACCCCATAGATAAATCTGATGAGACAAACTTAGATAAAAATGATGGCTTACCTGTAAAATGATTTTGCGTTTTTATTTGTAAACGATACGAATTTATTACTGTAAAGACAGTTGTGCTGAACATAAGTAACATAGGAATTAAAGCTGGCATATTTATTCCCATAAGTGGAAAGCTTATTAAAAAAAGTAAAAGAATAATCGCTCCTGAAACCAAAATAGCCTCATTTTGCTGGACTGTTTTTTCTATATCTCTCTTAATTTTTTTATGCAAAAATAGATATTTTAATGAATCATTCAAGCTAATATCAGTAAATAAACTAGATTTCTCACCATTTCGTATCGAGCAACTAATACCCCCTTTTTGAGTAACTTCCTTTGCACATTCGGCATCATTTATTCTGTCGCCTACAAAACAAATGTTTTTGTTTATTAAACGACTTATATATTCAGCTTTGCTCTTAGGGTCTTTCCCAGCAATAATATCTTCTTGCTCAAATAAATTATCAATTTGTCTATTAAATTCTTTTGAAGACTCTAAAGTATCTCCAGTCAACAAAATTAATTTCTTACCATCTTTTTTTAACTTCTGAAGAGAGCAAATAATATCCTGTCGAGGTTTATGTTTAATTAATATTTTGCCTTGATAAGATTGATTATTAAAAATATAAATGGGAGACGCCCCTTTTACCTCTTCTGTGGGTAATTGCAAACCTAATTCAGCAATATATTTTGCGCTTCCAATAGAAATTTCATCGTTACCTATTTTCCCGGTTAATCCATTTGATGATTTCGTAGAAAGTATCGCTTTAAGTACTTCACCAGATTTGCCTGGGTTGTTTTCAAAATAGGAAGTAATTGCTTCTGCAACTAGATGTCCTTGCCCATATGTTTTTTCTATACTATATATTTTATGTAAAATATCATCAGACAAACTGTCAACACTAATCACTTCGCTTGCATGAGATGTTAAGGTACCTGTTTTATCAAAAATATAAGTATCTATGTCTTCAAATTTTGCAAAAACATTTGCCGAATCTCGCATCAAAATACCTTGTTTCTGCAAACTAAACGTGCTTAAAACTAAAGGAAAATGATGTGCGATAGCAACCGTACAAGGACAAACGGCAAATAAAATTCCAGCTGAAATTTGTAAAAACCCAACTACTGTAAAAATACCTAGTGCCAAAGATAATGCGAGAGAAACAATGCAGCCTAAAGCTATTAGGCCAAAATAAAAATAATAAAAATAATAAGTCTCATCTTTTTTCTTCTCTTCAGAGATAATCCTATTAGAACGAAATAACATGCTATTTAGCATGCTATCATAACTATTTCTAGTTGCCCTAATCTCTACATCATCTCCTAAGTTAATATATCCTGAACAAACTTCATTTTCTTTTTGCAGCTCTTTACAAAACTCGCCATCAAGTATGGATGTATCAATACAAGCAGTTTGACTTTCTAGTATTCCATCAACCGGAAAACACTCTCCCTTTTTAACTAACACAATTGAATTAGTTTCAATTAATCCGCGACGAATAGATTTAAAATCATCATTCGTATTTTTTACTAAATATTCTTCCTGCAGTTCAGGAAATAATGATGGCATTCCATTTATGATAACTTGCGAAGACTTTTGCAAAATTAACCGCTTAATTTCATCCATAACATTTACAATCGTAACTAAAGTTAACGGCATAATAAACATCATAAAAGTCATCGAAATACTAGTAATTGCAGGCATTAAGTTTAAATGATAAATGGTATGCGCGGCCGACAATAACCAGCCAAAAGTTACTGTTGAGTTCATACTAAAGAACTTTTTCTCTCTTAAGTTTCTTAAAAAATTAAGAATATAGATTCTTGCCGTAACTGCGCTCACAACTAAACAAATCCCGGCTAGCCCTAAGCTTAAAAATAAAGAAGGCGGGAAAATAATGCTTAAAACTATAATGCTAATTATGGCAAATATATTTAGTGTTATATTAATTCTATTCGTATAATCACTGGGATGGTTTTCTTCAAAATTTATTACTCTTAAGTCCGACTCTAAATCTATAAAATGCTGATTTAAAGCTCCTTTTAATTCAGCTAAAGCATCTTCATAAAAAATAAAGTTGTCATCTTTTGCATAAATCGCTATCTTATGAATTCCATTTAGATATAGCTCTGAACTCAAACTAACATGCTGTATATTATATTTTTTTTTAAAATGTTTTTTAATTCCAGAGTCAACTATAACTCCACAACCACTATCACACATGATTCCAGATATTAATATCGACTCATCAAAAATATTATTTTGCGGCATTAACAAAACCTAAGCGATTGGAATATACAAGCTAAACATCTACTTTTCTAAGCATTCCATTTATATTTTCTGTGCGAACAAACGCAGTTTGAATTTTTTGCGCCTCCGTCCTAGAAGCGAAGGGACCAATCATAACTCTATACCATATAGCATTTGCAGCATTTACTTCAGAAACAGAAACATCGAATCCTTTAATTACTAACTCTGCTCGCATCTTTTCTGCTTCTGATTTTAATTTAAAAGAACCTACCTGTAACATAAATTTTTCACTATGATTAAGACTTGCAACTGGCTTCTCACCCTTAACATCGTTACTAAAAGGAGTAGGCATTGCCAGTTTCTGATTATTATTCACATCAACCGTAACGGGAACTAATTCCTTCGGTTTAGATGCTATTATTTCTGGCTTAATATTAGTTGTTCTAATATTATCCTGGGAAAGCAATGTATAAAACTCTAGTTTTGGCTTTGGCCTTGCCGCCTGAACTTTTGGCACATTATTTGCCTTGCCATCACTGGAAGATACTTTGGCACTTATCCATTTTCCCATTTGATTAACATCACAAACAGATGAAAAAAGATATCCAAAAACAAAAGACACAAACACAATCATTAAAGATCCAACTCCATTACCGCCTTTCCGCTTCATGACGTTTGTTCCATGTTTTTTTGCCATTACATACTCTCTGGAGAGGACACACCTAATACATCCAGACCATTCCGGATTACCTGTCTAACCGCTTGCAATAAACATATTCTTGCTGAGCGCAAATTCTCATCTTCACAAATTAATTGCACAGCATTATAATAACTATGCAAACTTGTTGCCAACTCTCTTAAATAATATGCTATTTGATGTGGCTCTCTAAACTTTGCTGCGCTAATAATTATCTCTGGGTAGCGACTTAATATAGAAATTAAATCTAACTCGTGCTCTTTATTAAGCAAGTATATTGCCTGTAAGCCTTTTTCAAAATCTAAGTTTAGTGCGCGCTCAGTCATCTGACGTAAAACACTACTAATCCTAGCATGCGCATATTGAATATAATAAACTGGGTTATCGCTTGATTCTGATTTAGCTAAGTTAAGATCAAAGTCCATGTGTTGTTCTGATTTTCTCATTACATAAAAAAACCTAGCTGCATCATTCCCAACTTCTTCACGTAATTCTCGCAAAGTAACAAATGAACCACTTCTGGTTGACATTTGGACACGTTCATTTCCACGATATAAAATTGCGAACTGAACCAATATAATACTCAAATCATCGCGTGGATATCCTAAAGCTTGTAGCGCCGCTTGTAATCTTGCAATATATCCATGATGATCTGCGCCTAGGATATTTATTGCTTTATCAAATCCCCTATCAAACTTTCTTTTATGATATGCTATATCTGGAGTAATATATGTATACTGTCCATTTGCTCGGACTAATACTCTATCTTTTTCATCACCAAAAGCTGTAGACTTAAACCATACTGCGCCTTCGCTTTCATAAGTGTAACCACTAGTAATCAAAGTATCCATGGTTTTCTTAATTGACCCATCATCTAGAAGAGATTTCTCTGAGAACCAACTATCAAACTCAACCCCAAACTCAACTAAATCTTCCTTAATATCACTTATAACGGAATCTAACGCTTGTTGATGAAAATAAGTAAAAGCTTCTTCTCCAATTAGCTTTTTAGCAGCAATAATTAGGGCATCAATATATTCGTCTTTATCACCACCATCTACTTCATCTAAAGGCAAGTGTTTTTTAATTTCAGCAAAAGAATGTGCATAAGTACTAGAATGCTTTGCATAAATGCTTTGCGATATATCGTTTACATAATCTCCTTTATAGCCATTTGCAGGGAAAGCAAATTTCTCACCACACAGAGCAAGGTATCTAAGCCATACACTAACCGCCAAGATACTCATCTGTCGACCACTATCGTTCACATAATATTCGCGACAAACATAAAATCCAGTATACTTAAGTAAATTTGCAAGTGTGGCGCCAAATGCTGCCCCACGACCATGTCCAACATGTAGCGGACCAGTTGGGTTACAAGAAACATACTCTAGCAATACTTTTTGACCTTGACCTAAATTAGATCGGCCAAAATCAGGGCCATCTGTTATTATCTGGCGAATAATATTTAATTTATCAGCATTTTTTAAATAAAAATTAATAAAACCTGGACCGGCTATCTCGACTCGCTCCAGCAAATCATTTTCACCGATAGATTTAACTAATAACTCTGCTAAGCTTCGTGACGGCATGCCGCACTGTTTTGCCAATGTTAAAGCTAAATTAGACGCGAAATCTCCATGACTTTTATCTTTGGTTCTATCAATTTGAATTGAAAACTGTAAATCTTGATTTACAACACCAGTTGATTGCAAACTAGCAACAGTTTCTTGCAATAAAGATACCAAGGTTTCCTTCATGTTATTACATTCTCAAATAAAATAGCGGTATTATGCGCTTTTTCGTGGTAATTGAAAAGGGGGTGATCAGCTAGACCATCTAGATATATGTCGTTTTAAAACTTCCAACTCTCTATTTAATTCCGCTACTTCATCCAATAACTCTATAGCCAATACGACTCCTTCTGCATTTAAGCCCAGATCCTCTTGTAAGCGAAAGGCTATTTTTATTCTTTCAAAGGTCTGTCTATCAAACTCTAAATCCTTACTAACCGAATCAAGTGATGGAATAAGTCCAAGATTTAAAATATCCAATAACTGACTTTCAGATACTTGATACGTTTCGCAAATTTCCATAAATGAAATACTATTTTGCTCCTCAACCAAAACACCAATTATAATAGTATTTTTAGCCATATCTAGACTCCAATTTTTCTCGCGGATTAAACGGCATTTCTTCAGCCATTTTTTGATAAAAAGCCTTGGATTGTTCGTTGATGACTTGCGGAATAACTACTTTTAATAATATATACTGATCTCCAATAGGATTTCCAGAAAGACCTCTGCCCTTTAATCTGAGTGTTTGTCCGCCTTGTGAGTTGGCAGGAACTTTCAAATCCACAATTCCACCTAAAGTTGGAACTTTAATATTTGCTCCAAGCGCTGCTTCCCAGGGAGTTATAGGGATTGTTACATAAATATTTTGCTCAACCACATCAAACAATGAATGCTTATCTACATTAATCGTAATATATAAATCTCCAGGATTACCACCTGAAATAATTGCTGGACCACCCTTTCCAGCTAAACGAATTTTTTGACCAGACTTTACTCCACTTGGTACCTTTAATCTTATGGTGTGATGGGCTTTATTTTGGCCATGGCCTGGCAATTTTATTTCTTTAACTACCCCCGCAAAGGCTTCTTCTAGACTAATATTTATTTCGCCATGTTGATCTGAGCCATTCATCTGTCTCTTGCGATTATTAAATCCACCTCGATTAAAAATTGACTCAAAGATATCTTCTTCAAATCCTGAAGCTCCATCTCCAAAACCACTATAATATCTAGAATGGTTTTGTTGTTGCTGCTGTTCTCCAGCATGCCGATTATGCGGACCATCAAAACCATACATATCATATATTTTACGTTTTTCCGGGTCTTTTAAAACTTCATAAGCCTCGCCAACTTCTTTAAACTTTTCTTCAGCTCCTGATTCTTTATTTAAATCAGGATGATATTTTCTTGCAAGACGCCGATATGCTTGCTTAATATCCTTTTCAGAAGCATTTTTATCTACGCCCATTACAGTGTAATAATCTCTTTTTGACATAAATAATCCTAATCATGTAATACTTGTTCTATATATCTACGACAGGTGAGCGGCTTACTTAAATAGTTAATATATTGCCTAGTTCCACCTGTTCCAGTTATAACCAAAGAGCCGTACTGTAAAATACTACCTAAGATAGATTGACGAATATCTACACTCTCAATCTTACTCAAAGAAATATCTAATGTTTGTCTTACAAATATCCCAGTACACAAAATAACCTGCTTCTTTCTAATTATTAAATATGAAGATTGATAGATCAACCAAACAATAAACTCCCAGACTAAAGCTAAAATAATAACAAACAAACTTAGTTTATCAAATATAGGAAAAGCAACACCTATAGATGTTGCTACTATCAACAATAATATTGGCCAAACAAATAGAATCCAATGTAATCTAGCTTGATATATAGTACTTTCATCATTTTTACTTACAATCATTTCTTCATCCTTCAATAAAAATATAATATGATATATAAGATACTCCAAAAAGCGAGTACTGTGTTATCAATTTTAGGATGACTATTTAAAAATAGATCAGGATTCTGGGAAAATATTACAGAACTTACGGTATAAATATGCGGCATATCTCTCAGTGTTTGAACTCCAAAATAGCTAAAACCTGCATGCAAACAAAAAAAATTAGTGATATATCAAATTTTATGCAAAATATTATTCCAAATGACATACTTAATAATTGCAAAGTGGGAAGTTTTCTAAGAGGATCATTAGTCATAATTGTTAATGATGCCGTCTGGGCCTCACAACTACGTTATTTACTTCCAGAAATTAGAGATAAATTAAGAAACGAGATGAAACTATATGAACTATCATCAATAAAAATATCTATAGATAAAGAAATCTTCAAAAACAAACAAATAGATAACCCTATAAATTCACTGAAAAACATTCAAAAGTCTCCATGGTCTTCGATACTAAATGACCTAAAAAATCAATAGCCTTCTTCTGGACTTAATTCGACGACAAAATTTACCTGCCTATCTGGTTACCACATATTAGTAATTGCGAGTGTTAGCGAAGCAATCCAGATCGGCATTCTAATTGAAAATCGATTTGGATTGCTTCACTTCGTTCGCAACGACAGCATAATATTTTTCATGCGTAGGCCCTGCGGGAATGACAGTGTTTTTCTTAACTTAATGGCAGTGGGCATTCGTAGTAGAGCTCAACTGCTTTTTATAGGTTAATCATGATGGTGTTTTTATCATCAAAAACTGTTGCTTTTAGGCTCTTGTTGAGTAATACAGTGAATTCCTCCTCCTCCAGAAAATAGATCTAAAGCTGGCACTTGAGTAATTTCTAAATCTTTAAAAATCTTCCTAAATAACAAAAATGCCTCTCTATCATACTGCTCTGCACCAAATGCAGGCATCACTATCCCATTATTTGCCAAATAAAAATTTATATATGATATGGTCAGGCGCTCTCCATTTAAATATTGTGCCGGTGGCTGGGAAACTGTATGAACCTCTAAATTTCTGCCTCGCGCATCTTTGGTTGTTTTTAAAATTTCTAAATTTTCCTGTAAATTATGATAATTCTCATCATTTTTATCATCTGTTATTAAAGTTAAAACAACTCCTGGCCGAATGAAGCAAGAAATCTCATCCACATGACCATCTGTCTCATCACCAATCAAACCTTTATTTAACCAAATAATTTTTTCTATATTTAAATAATTACATAAATAATTTTCAATTTTTTGTCGACTAAGCTTGGGATTTCTATTTTTGTTTAGTAAACACTCTTCAGTAGTTAATAAAGTTCCTTCGCCATCTACATGAAATGAACCACCCTCCATGACCAAAGGCGCGTGATAATATTTAGCCCGAGCCTCTTCTATTATAGATTTTGCTATTTTACTATCTAATGAGTATTCTTGATAATTTCCACCCCAAGCATTATGAATCCAATCAACGCCAGCCAATTCTCCAGCTTGATTAAGTAGAAATGTAGGACCTGTATCTCTTGTCCAAGAGTCATCAATTTCTTGTATAAATAACTCTATTTCATCACCTAATAAATTTTTTGCTGAAACTAAATCTTCAGGATGAACTAACATTTTTACTGGTTCAAATTTATTAATTGCCTTAGCAATTCTAGTATAGGCTTCACGTGCTTGTTGCATTCCTATTCCAGACCAAGTTTCTTGATGCCTTGGCCAAGCCATCCAACAACATTTATGCTCATGCCATTCAGGTGGCATATAAAAATTATCTATTTTTGGATTCATATCGCTTTTTTACCATTTAAATATGTGGATTTCATGATAATACAACGTAGTTCATCTAAATAATCATTAACTTTACCAGACTCCAACTGCGTCTTATTTAACTGCCTTTCATAAGATAGCAATAATTTTTTCGTATCAAAATGTGCAAAACCAAGAACATCTGTCACTGTGTCACCTTTTTGCAAATTACAAATACTAAAATCACCATCGTTTGTTAATTTCACTTCTAGAGAATTAGTATCGCCAAACAAATTATGTAAATTACCTAATATCTCTTGGTAAGCACCAACTAAAAAGAATGCAATATTATATGGGTTTTTAGGATTAAACTCAGGCAACAAGAGAGTCTGGTTAACACTTACATCACCAGGATACCAATCAATTGTTCCATCCGAATCACAAGTTAAATCTTGTAATATACTATGCATAGTCGGCGCATTCTTTAACTGGGAAATAGGAGTTATGGGAAAAACCTGATCAATTGCCCAAGCATCTGGTAAAGACTGAAAAAATGAAAGATTACAAAATACCTTGGCTGCTAACCTTTTATTTAAATCTTCAAGAATTTTAGCATCCTGCGGATTATTATCATCCAATCTATGTTTTATGTCGAGGCAAATAGTTGTAAATACCTGCTCTACTTCGGCCTTTTCAGCAAGACTAATAATTCCATGGTTAAACTTATCCTGCGCCTCTCTTAGCGTAATTTCAGCAGAGTTATAAATTTCCAAAGGAGCATTATCTAACATCACTTGATAGTTATCATAAATTTCGCGTAAAACTAAAGATACATCACTCCCCATCCGTGGAATTGACGATACTTTAATTTGCTCAATATCCGTGATATTTGTTATCAAAACAGCATGATGAGCTGTTAGCGCTCGGCCTGACTCAGAAATTATATCAGGCTCTGGAAGGTTATGTGATGAGCATAAATCTCTTAGCTCTAGAATAATATGTGATGCATACTCCTTTAAGCTATAATTCATTGAGCATCCTGTATTTGCTCGTATACCCTCATAATCAACACCTAAACCACCACCAACATCAACCGTTTTAATTGGGACATTTAATCTATGTAGCTCGGTATAATAACGCCCAACTTCTTGCATACATTTTCTTATATCTTGAATTTCTGCAATTTGCGAACCAAGATGGCAGTGCATCAATTGCAAGCAATCAAGACGATTGTGCTCTTTTAGCTGTTCAACAACAGCTATTACTTGTTCGGCATTTAAGCCGAATTTAGACTTTTCACCGCCCGTATTTTCCCATTTACCAGCACAAACTGTTGTTAGGCGAATCCTTAAACCAATTAATGGTTCCACATTTAAAGAATTAGCTTCCTGTAAAATAAGATCTAATTCTGATAATTTTTCAATTATCAAAAATACCTTATGCCCCATTAATTTAGCTATAAGTGCTGCTCTGATATAACTTCTGTCTTTATAGCCATTACAAATAATCGTTGCACTTTTATCATCCAACAACCCAATTACAGCCATTAGCTCTGGCTTACTTCCAGCTTCCAAACCAAGATTGTGTTCTTTAGCTTCTAATAAACCCTGTAAAACGCAGTATTCTTGATTAACTTTAATTGGGTAAACTAGCTGATAATTAGCTTTATATCCAAGTTCCGACATCGACTCAGAAAATGCTAAAAATAATGTATTCATTCTGTCATGCAAAATATCTGTGAAACGAATTAAGATTGGTAATTCTAATCCTGCTTGATTCGCTGCTAAAATAATTGATTTAAGCTCTACCCCTTTTGATTCAGTGCATTTACTTACCTCAATACACCCAGCAGAATTAATTTTAAAATATCCTTCGCCCCAAGAATTTATATTATACAAGTTCTCATTATCAGCTATATTATCTGTCATGACTTCCTTAACCCCATTCTGTGACTAATTCTGAATAAGAACTAGGTTGTCTTTGTTTAGCAAATGGAAATAATCTGCCCCACAATTCTCTTTTTGAAAAGTCTACCTCTGCAACCAAAACCTGAGCTTTATCCCGTCTAGCTTTTACTATAATGTTTCCTTCTGGGTCACTTATAAAACTGGAACCATAAAATTCTAACCCTTCTTCAATGCCAACCCGATTTATGACTATCATAAAAGTATTTGCAATAATGCCTTGAGCTACGATTACTTTCTCCCACATAGGTTGGCTATCAAATCCTGGTGCAGTTGGCTCGCCACCAATTGCTGTTGGATAAATTAATGCCTCGGTGCCTTTTAAACTGTATATTCTAGATAATTCTGGAAACCATTGATCATAACAAGTTGGCAAACCAAAAAAATGACCGGCAATAGAGTGCAAAGGATATACTGAATCCCCTGGCTTAAAATAAAAATCTTCATGATATTTTTCGCCACTTGGAATATGCTGTTTTCTAGTAAAGCCGATTAATTTACCTTGTTGGTCATAAGCAACAGCTGTATTAAAACCATCTTTTTCAAACAAAGAACCAGTGATACAAACACCAGCTTCTTTCGCAATGGTACTAATAAAAGTAGCAGTTGGACCAGTATATAAATCTTCCATATATAAATTAGGATCCGCGTCTTTACTTGTACAAAAATATGGAGATAAACATAACTCTTGCAAACAAACTAACATAGCTCCTTGCTCAGCTGCTTTATAAATACCATCAGCCAAAGCCTTTTTTTGCGCATCTTGATTACCATGCCATGACTCTTGAACAATACCAATTTTTAATTTATTTTTACTCATAATCAATGTCACCTTTAATGAATTGTTAGAATTTGGTATATAATCCTAGAAAAAGCAGTTGAGCTCTACTACGAATGCCCACTGCCATTAAGTTAAGAAAAACACTGTCATTCCCGCGAAGGGAATCTATTTCTAAGCAGGCACAGTGCCACTTTATGGATAGATTCCCGCCTTCGCGGGAATGACAAAATCCTTAACTTAATGGCAGCGCAGTAGGCATTCTCGCTACGAGCCAAACTGCTTTTTCTAGGATAATTTATTAAATATTTACTATATCAATAGACAAATAAAACTTTCGGGAAAAACATCTGACTTGTAATTTTTAACTCATTGCCTCTCGCAATTTATTCATAGCATTTTTCTCTAATTGCCTAATCCTCTCAGCAGACACTCCATACCGGCTAGCCAAAGTATGTAACGTTACTGATGGGTCGTCACTAAGCCATCTTTTTCTTAAGATGTCTTGACTGCGATCATCCAAACAAGCTAAGGCAGTATGTAAGCGTTCGTGTTGATCGCTTTCCAAATTTTCTTGCTCGGCTATACGCTCCGGATTATAAGATGAATCATGCAAGTAATCAGCAGGCAAAGGCTTATATGACTTTTCATCATCACCTATTGATGTAGAATCGTATGGTTCATCCATAGCGTTCAAACGTCGTTCCATCTCCCAAACATCCTCACGCTTCACGCCTAAAGTCTTAGCAATCTCTTCTACTTCAGAGTTACTAGACCAACCTAAACGCTTTTTCATATTTCGAAGATTAAAAAATAATTTTCTTTGCGCTTTAGTAGTTGCAAGTTTGACTATGCGCCAATTTTGAATAACAAACTCATGTATTTCAGATTTAATCCAATGCACAGCAAAAGATACAAGGCGTACTCCTATATTTGGATTAAAACGTTTAACTGCCTTCATCAAGCCAATATTGCCTTCTTGAATTAGATCGCTAAGCGGCAAACCATATCCTAAGTATCCACGCGCCACACGCACAACATAACGCAAGTGTGATAAAACCAATATACGCGCAGCCTCAAGGTCACCTTCATTTTGGACCAATGCAGCAAAATTACGTTCTTCTTCTAAACTCAGTAATGGGATCCGATTAACTCGCTGTATATAAGCATCAATACTCCCAGCAGGTAAACTAATACAAGATAATTGTAGTTCATTATGCATAATCAACTCCGTACAACTTAGTGGATTATAATTCGACGTCAATATCCTAACACATCAACTGCACTATATTCAAGCGTTACCTTTTTATCATCATAAATACTGAGCTCAATCCATCAACCCAAACAGTCCCATAAAACGACCGTTTTTTGGGACACTACTAACTTTGTGTCACCAGTAGGATTTTGAGCATATTATATGCTACAATATGCTATAGATCATTAATCACTAATTTACCGATATGGTTGCTAACGATGATCTTCTTTGGTTCCAGCAATAATTAATTTATATACACGTTCGCTGATAATACCTTGTTCGTATTTTTCTTTTGCATCTTTGGTCATTAGTTGTCCGCGTTCACGAACAAGATTTCTGGTTGTGGTAGTTACATCATTTGGATCGCCTTCCAATAATATATCTCTAGTTTCTTCATCAAAAATCAAATACTCTCGTAAAGCAACTCGTTTGCCATCTACGGTTGGAACTAGCTTTTGCCAGATACAGAGTCGAATTGTTTCTAATATATCGATTGTTCTTCCCAACCTCTCATCGCCTGCGTAGGAAGTTACAAGGCGGCGCATAGTTTCTGCAACACCTGAGGTATGTAAAGTTGTATAGACAGGATGTCCTGTAAGGGCTGCTTCAAGTGCGGCACTGATGGTAGCGGCATCTCTACATTCTCCTACCATTATAAGTCTTGGTTTTCGTCTGAGAGCGTTTCTAACTCCTTCTGAGAATGATGGCAAGTGTCTTGGTATTTCTGATTGACTTACAATAGATGAAATTGTTTCAATTTCATCATAGACGAATTCAATCGGTGCTTCGTAGGTAAGTACTTTTCGGTTAGAGTCATCTTCTTCAATTAGTTTGCGAATAATTGACGCTAATAAAGTTGATTTACCTGAACCTGTAGCTCCTGTTATAAAAACAATGCCTTCTTGTGGTGAAATAGCTTCGAGAATATTGTCAGGAAGATTCATGGTTTCAAGTTTTGGTGGTGTGCTTGGAATTGTTCTTAGGGTAATTTGAATGGAGTCATGCCCGTCAACCAAACATCCAGTAGCATTTACCCTATAACGGAATCTAACACCTCTATTTGGGCGAAATTCATAATGGGTGTCAATGTCGCGCCCTGAAAGTAATTGAGTAGTAGCATTGGGGCCGTAAATTGAATTTATTAAATCTCCCAGTTCAGTATTTGATAGCGGACGATTAGTGATTTTTAAAAGACTCCCATAAACCTCAGCAAAAATAGGCGAGCCAGTTTGAATGGTGATATCAGATGCATCAAGTTTTTGCGCGTGCTCCAGCATTTTGTCCATAAAAGCCGGGGTAAACCTAGTTGGTTCATCACTCATTAAATGTTCGTTCATATTTTAATACTCTAAGTCACAGGGTCTATAATTGGGTGCCATGTTTTGTTGGTTATTTTAATTTGCGCTGATTGTATGCACTTTTCCATTTTGTTAAATTTTTCAATCCTGTCCTCATCTTTTGCTAAAGCTGCGCGCCATTCTGAACTATTAATATTTAGCCCAGGTAAGGCTGTAATACGCAGAACTCTGTCGTCAATATGAATTTCATCTGCATCTCCAGTAACACCTAGATCAGTATGCGATACATATGGTGGTGTTACCATGTTCATAGCTAATAGTTTGCGATATAAAATCATACCGGTAAAGTCTTCTTTAATTCTAGCAATACTTTCTTCTAAAATAGTATTTGCTTGGTCCACGCCATTTTGCCATCCTTTTGCTACTAATGCATACCAAAGTGTACGTTCTTCTTTGTTATTAGGGAGAAGACTTACGTGCGGCCGTTCAGGAGGAGAATAGTCCATCCATAAGTATAGTCTCCATCCTGGGGGCGTAGTTACAAATTTTGCTTGTTTGGCTATTTTGTATACCCTGTCAGAGACACGGATGGTTTGAGTGTCGTCGAGGTTTAAAGTGTTCCTGCCTTCTAATAACACAGGCGGCAAGATATTATTATCTAGAATTAATGCATTAAAATCATATATCGTATCTAAGTTACGTGTTTGTTTGACTAACTCTTCATCTATGTATTTGGCGCGCCAAGCAAGTCCAGATTGAGCTCCTACGCTTAAGGCTGTTTCTCTGAGAGCTGCTTCACGAATTTTACTGGTTTTTTGTTGATCTTGTAGGTTTGGCTTTTTTGATTTTGCCATTGCTTGTAGACCTTGTAAAGAAGTTGTGTCTCCAGGCTGCTCATTTTGCTGTACTGCTGTGCATGAGGTTAGCAGAGTCGCACCTATTAGTAATGTATTACGAATAAAGGTTAACATATCTTAGTTCAACGACCTTATTTTTAGGGTAAACATGAATGGAAGCCTTATTTCCAGCTTGATAATCTATGTTTCGTAAAATATCAGCCAAACTATGATCATGTAAGGTTATGCTTATTAAAACCGGAATCGCAGGAGCAGTTCCAAGTATACGCATATCATAATGGGCTGCTTTAGCAATTTGTTCTGTTAGTTCGCCAATTGGTCCAGACCAATCAACGGATGCATGAGTTTGTAAATTGGAGGCGTTTGGAATTGTTAAAGTATTATCTTCTTTTGGCGTGGTTAGTACTTTTTCTGTTTTAGCCATAGATATCATTGAATCACTAACGGAGTTAGCGGCTTCAGCAAGCTTAATCGCAGCATCATCACTAGGATTATTGAATGGTGGGCGTTTGTAAGTTGTATTTGCACAACCAGTTAAAAATAATCCGACCATTAAAAGCACGATAAGTTTATTATTCATGTGTTATTATGCTTTTTAAATAATTAAGATTAATATAGATTGAAACAGGAGTACAGAGTCTTGTCAAGGGGGAAAGGCAACTTATTAATGCCGTAGTTGCGAACAAAGTGAAGAAATCCAGCGTCTTTTGTTAAAAATAATGTCTCTAGAACAATCGTATAATTTTAGTAGCAAAAATATTTTCTTGAGAGCAACATATGCGTTATGAGTATCTATTATGAAACAGCCACGACAGACTTTCTATATAAAGTATAAATTACTTGTCCAGCTTGTTTTTGTTTTAGTTTTGTCCAAGTTTCCGGATCGAGCGTTATATTTTCATTATACTCAACATAAAGCAGAGCGTTTGGATTGGTTACTTTGTCATTTGCTAGGATATTAAGGCAATCATATGGAAAGCTATTACTAAATGGTGGGTCAAAAAAAATAATATCAAATGGAGTGATATTTTTGCTTAACGATAATTGTAAATACTTCAGGGTTTCGTCATGAATTACTCTAAGTATACTGGTATCAAATGATGCGGATATCTTGATTAAATTTTGAAATGCCAGTTTATCTTTTTCGATAAATGTAACATAGCTCGCTCCTCTAGAAAAAGCCTCAAATCCTAAAGATCCACTACCAGCAAATGCATCTAGGCAATTGGCATCATGTATATCATGCATTAACCAATTAAATAAAGTTTCTTTAATGCGGTTTGTTGTCGGTCTAAGGTTAGCAATTGGTGGGAAAGATAATTTTTTCCCACGATATTTCCCGGCAATTATTTGAATTGATTGTTTCAAAAGATGAGTATATTTTGTTTGTAAGATGGTATAATGCCATATTAAATTTTTTTTGTATAGAAATACCTATGATTAAATGGTTGAAAAATGGCCGAAAATTCGCCGAAAACTCTACTGATGTTAATGCCGCTACAATAAATGATAATCTCGAACCAATAGTAAAAAATGATGAATCCAAAACAGGAATTTTTGTTAGATTTAAACGTGGATTAACTAAAACTAGAAACGAGCTCGGTGCAGGTATTGCTAATCTTTTGCTGGGTAAAAAGGAAATTGATGCAGAGTTACTTGATGAGCTAGAAACAGTTTTGTTGTTAGCAGATATTGGGATGGATACAACAAACAGTATTTTAGATAGTTTAAAAAATGAATTAAAAAGAAAGCAGCTGGCAAATAGTGAAACTATATATTTTCATTTGCAAAATTATTTGAAAGAATTATTGCTGAAAACTTCTGAAGAACTCGATATAAATAGAGATAGTCACAAACCTTTTGTCATTTTAACAATAGGCGTTAATGGTGCTGGTAAAACTACAACTATCGGTAAGCTTGCTAAAAAATATCAACTTCAGGGTAAAAAAGTGATGCTTGCAGCGGGTGATACGTTTCGAGCTGCTGCAGTTGAGCAGTTACAAGTTTGGGGTGAGAGGAACAAAATACCGGTAATTGCGCAACATACAGGCGCTGATAGCGCTTCTGTTATTTTTGATGCTTTTCAAGCTGCCAAAGCTCGAGGAATAGATGTTTTAATAGCTGATACGGCAGGTAGATTGCATACGCAAAATAATTTAATGGACGAACTTAAGAAAGTTAAGCGAGTTTTAGAAAAAATTGATCCTTCTGCTCCGCACGAGGTGATGTTGGTTTTAGACGCTAGTATTGGGCAAAATGCATTAAATCAAGCTAAGCAGTTTAATAGGGCAATTGGTGTAACTGGGATCACGATTACTAAGTTGGATGGGAGTGCGAAAGGCGGTATTTTATTTGCTATTGCTAACGATTTAGGAATACCATTTCGGTATATTGGTATTGGTGAAGGGATTGATGATTTGCGGGTGTTTGACGCAGCGCAATTTGTGGATGCGATATTTTATGATGATAGAATTCAAGCAAGTCAGTAAACGATATTTAGGCGGTTTCGAAGCTCTTAGCCAAGTTAATTTTCAGCTTGCCAAGCGGGAAATGGCTTTTTTAACAGGACATTCAGGTGCTGGAAAAAGCACAATGCTAAATCTTTTGGCCTTATTAGATACACCATCTGCAGGGAGTATTATTTTTAATGGTAAAGATTTAAGTAAGCTGAAACGTAAAGAAATAGCTAATTATCGATTAAATTTAGGGATAACTTTTCAAGCGCCACACTTATTACATGATAGAAATGTTTTTGCCAACATAGCATTGCCTTTGCAAATTCAAGGTGTTGCGCCGCATGTGGTTCGCAAAAGAGTACATGCCGCGTTAGATATGGTTAGTCTTTTACATAAGGAAAAAATGTTACCACAATATCTTTCCGGGGGAGAGCAGCAGCGGGTTGGTATAGCCAGATCAATTGTACACAAACCAGCGTTACTTCTAGCTGATGAGCCAACTGGTAACTTAGATTTATCTTTGTCTGCTGGTATTATTGAAATTTTTTCACAGCTTAATCAAGCAGGTGTTGCTGTGCTAGTCGCCACACATGATTTACCATTAATTGCAAAAATGCAGCATAGAATAGTTGTCTTAAATAGAGGGCGCATATCTTGAATAAACTTAAATTATGGTTAGTCTTTCATAAGCGGGCATTAATTGGTAGTTTTTCTTATCTTAAACAAGAACCATTTGCTTCAGGTATGGCAGTATTTATTATTGCGATTATTTTAGTTTTATCATCACTTATATGGATGATTACAGATGCAATGCATAGTGCAGTTTTAAACTGGCAAAGTAATAAACAAATATCTTTATATTTAGATGTTCCATCGGATGAAAATACGGAAGCTAAATTATTAGCAAAAGTTTTAGCAACGAATGGTGTTGCGAGAGCGAATCTAAAAACAGCTAGTGATGGTTTACTACTTTTGCAATCTGAGTCTGGCATGCAAGACATATTGAGTTATTTACCAGAAAATCCCTTGCCATCCATAATAGAAGTTACTCCATCCCTTGAAATAAACACCAAGGCAGCATTGGAAAATTTATTTATTCAATTAAAAGGATATTCTGGAGTGTCTGAAGCGAAATTGGATTTGGATTGGTTTAATAAAATTGTGGTTTTTTTTGGGTTTGTTTTTAATCTACTCAATGTTTTGCTGGTTTTGTTAGCTGTTGCTTTAGTATTGATAATTACAAATACTCTTCGTCTCATTATTAATGATAGACGAGATGAAATTACGGTTATGAAATTTGTTGGTGCTGATGAGCCATATATTATGCGGCCATTTTTATATTCTGGTGTATGGTATGGTTTATTTGCAGCTTTTTTAGCGATAATTATGTTAAATTTATTATTTTTAAGTCTACAAACAGGTATTAATAAATTATTAGTTACCTATCAGGTTAACTATGTATTTGCAAGTTTATCTATTTACAAGCTGTTGTTGCTATCTTTATTTGCGATGGGGTTAGGTTGGATTGGAGCAAGGCTTTCCCTAAAAGCAAAATATAGCGTCTATTAATCAAGTGTTTTTGTTAGGGCCGTCCAATTAAGAGTTGAGCTGCGTGATAGCGCATTTTTGTTTCATTAATAAATTCTTGATATTCGTGATCGTTAAGATTTATCGCCATTCTCTAACACCCTCTAATAATTTCTACTACGGCTCCAATAATCTCGACATTAACGCCATCACTCACTTTAATATTCGGCCAATTATCATTCAACGTCAGTAATTCAAACTCTGGTGCCGTATAAGACAGTTTTTTATACTGACAAACAATGACTTCTGCCTTCTCCGCAATTCTAACTAATACATAATTACCAGGCTGTGGTGATATGGAAAAATCGATCACTAGAACATCATTTGGTCTAAATTCAGGCATCATACTGTCATCAAACATTCTTATTGCAAAAGAATCCATTCCTAATTTTGGTAATAACTCCGTGCTAACAGAAATATAAATTGCACTATTCGATCCGATATCTTCTCGTAGTGCATGGATATATTGTTTTGCATCATAAGCTTGGTGATGATCTAAAAGAGGAATCAACTGGCTAAGTTTTTTGCTTTGATTTTCTTGTTTTTCATCCGATAAACACATTAAAAAGGCTGCTGATACTTCTAACGCATCAGCTAGCTGTTTAATTTCTTCAGGGCCAGGGGCAATGGCATTCGGTTAATATCTCATTGTCATTCGGTTAGTGCGGCATAACAATGCCTTGATTTTTTACAACATTTGCAATAAATATTTAAGCTATTGCCGCATTTATTTTTTTACTTTTTTTATTAGCTCGCCATTTTTGAGGTATTTTATGCGAGATGCGCTCGTAAGAACGACCTGGTCTTGTTTTTTGATAGCAAGTAACAATAGAGTCTAGAATGATATTGACTGACTCTTTAATATATTCCACCTGACGTAGTAATAACGCCTCCAAATTTCTGGCTAAGGTAGTAAGACAGTTTTTAAAATTAGTCTGGCATAAATTTTGATCTTCTGGTTTTTTTGATTTCTGCTGCATCAGCAAAATATCATCTGCTCCATTGGTAAATATTCGACTTAAAGTAATCATCACAAAATGTGCAAATAACTCTTGCTTTACCCCCAGTTCAGTTTTTGCATGAAAATCTTCGACATCGATTAATAGTTTTGAAATTTTATACATTTCCTCCACGCCCCAACGAGAATGGTATAATTCTGATAATTCTTGTCTAGAGTAAATTTTCTCACATAGTAAATTAGTGCCCAAAAAATAATCGGCATTGTTGATGGTGTATCTTATTAGTCGTAATTGCAAAGGAATAAACTCAATATCCGGATATTTTTTTAATATATCTTTTTGATCTCTAGAGGTTGGTATAATACTAATTAATCTCTCGTTGTCACTACTATCCATAAAATCTTTGATTAGTTTGTAAGAGCTACTGGATAAACGAAAAACTGCTTGTAAATCTTTTTTGTAATGCGTATAAAGCATAGCGTAAGAAAAATAGCCTCTGTCATAAATAATTAGATCGTTTTCATGAAGTGTTTTTAGATGCTCAGTAGCAGCCAATCGCTCATCCAAATGACTAACCAAGTCAAAATCATACGGAATTTTCGATTTTAATTGATATATGCAACTTACTAATCCCAATGGATAGCGCATATTATCAGATATTTTTTGGTAACCATCTTTGATAAGCTCTTTAGGTAAGTTTACTTTTGACCCATCGACAGCAAATAATCTATGATTTTTCCATAAAAAACTTTCTTGGTTGGCTTTATATTCATCAATAATTTCAGTATTTAATCTCTTGAAAACAGACGCATCCATCTTTTTTCTAGCATCACAAAATGTAGATGGCACAACTGGTGTTTTTTGTGGCAAATGAATGTGTAATTTATGACAATATTCCCATAGTTCTGCAATGGTTGTCCCATAACCTTGTTTGTTTTTTGAAAACACAAGCCGAAAAATAAATAAAATAACCAGTAAAGTAGAAAGGGCTCGCTTTCTTTTCTGCCATTCCTGATCGAAACGTTCTGCAACATCAGATATTACAGTAATTATTTTTTGCCACAAATAAACCTGTTCATGCTCTAAAGAAATGTTAGCTGTTTTATATGTGTCTACTTTTTGTATCATTGGTTTCTGATTATTAATTAATATTTCGCGTGCATCAGGGTGAATTGCATAAAGATACACATCTTTTTTTCCTCTATCAGGATCTGTTTTTAATGGTTTGCCATTGGATTGACCTACGTGTTCCCAATTTGATGCTTTGTAACAAGTGCCCTGATATTGGCTGATGTCTACAAATGATTCTACTAACACAGGTTTATAACCGTGCATTGAAGCCCAATCTTGGGATACTTGCTGCATCGCATATGCTAAGGTTTTTGAAGCAAGGTGCGCAACATCAACCCAAGGGAAAATAAGAAACCTAGCATTGTTGATGACCAAGTTTAAGTTTTTTTCGCGTTGTTTTTCGGACCATCCAATCCACTCATCACGACATGTTAGTTTATGAGACGCAAACGAAAATAGTAAACACCCTAATTTTCGACCTTCTCGATCTACCACAAAATAGCGTAAATGTAAGCCAAATGGTCGGCTGTATCCCAAATAATGATACCTATCAATAAATTCATTCCAAATTTGCTTTTGTTTTGGCTCTGTTACTAATTGAAGACTGATGGGCATTAAATCTTTTATAGAGCAATTGATTGGCAAAGATGGATTACTTTCATCTGTCCAAACCAATTCTTTCGATTTCCTTGATTGATACTCCAGCTTTTCTGGTAGTTGTAGTATTCCTAAAGTCTCTAGCTTTTCTAATGCATTTAAGCAAGTACTTACTTTGTTGGCACCGCTAGGAGTTACCCAAGAAAATTGCTCGCATATAGTCTGAGCGAACTCTTTTCGACTTAGCTTACCAAATATTTTGGCCGTTTGTTGAATATGCTGGATTTGATGCTTGCTAAACTTCCTACCACCAAAAGTGGTACTTTTTAACTGCTCTATTTTAGGATCCATTGTGTATTCTTATTGTGATTAATACTATATTCACATTAGCATAGCATAAGGATAATCAGATGTCTATAGCTGTTGTTTATCTTTTAATTCAATGTGTTTAGCGTGTTTTTCATATTAATCTTTTAAGAAAATGCCATTGCCTGTGTAGGATAGGGAATGTCTTCGATTTGAATGGTGGTGAATGGAATCGGGCATTCCCAATCTTTAATCTCTTCTATAAAGGCATTTGATTGTTCTACCAATTCATTGTGTGTGTTTTTCATCAATAGCCATTCTCATTGTGTTCAACTGGACGGCATTTTACCTGTACTCTTGAGTTGTTGTAAAATGCAGGACTATTTATTTTTGAATTATTGATGTCACATGCTTGAAGTCAACGCCATAATCAATACAGTAAACGTGGTTTGAATGAAAAAATTACCGCGCGAATTTTATAATCAAGAAACCGCTATTGTTGCCAAAGCACTGCTTGGCCATCATTTGGTACATCGTACACATGGAATCGAAAGAGTGGGTAAAATTGTTGAGACCGAAGCTTATCTGGGTCAACACGATCTTGCATCTCACTCATCAAAAGGACGTACCAAGAGGACAGCAACCATGTTCGGCCCACCAGGGTATGCTTACGTGTATTTGATTTACGGGATGTATCATTGTTTTAATGTTGTAACTGAGTCTGCCGGCATTGGCGCGGCAGTCCTCATTCGTGCTGTTGAACCAATTGCCAACATTAGTGATCGGGCCTGCGGCCCTGGTTTGTTATGTAAAGCCATGATGATTGATAGACAATGCAATGAGCATGATCTTTTAAGTGATAATCTTTTTATTGCGGATACAGGGGATGAACTTTCTGCGCAAATTATCGAAACCCCGCGTATCGGGGTTCATTATGCAAAAGAATGGGCGAACAAACCCTTACGGTTTTATATTCAAGGGAGCGCCTTTGTTTCTA
>MHBB01000095.1 GCA_001803185.1 Legionellales bacterium RIFCSPHIGHO2_12_FULL_35_11 | reverse complement strand
ACTGGCTTGGTATTAAAAACCTTGCTTATTGGCCAGCAGGAACAGCGGGGGCGCAATATTCATTAGCCGCGCAAAATTTGGATGTTTTGGCGCAATTCGAACGTGCGGAAATGGTATTATTTGCTAGCGAATGCGCGGTGCATACATACTATAGCGCTGATATGTGTACTTATTGGAGCGATCTTAGATATACTACAATTGTACATCCAGAATGTCGTAATGAAGTTATATGTAATGCCGACGCAGTTGGATCGACTGCATTCATCTGGGATTTTGTGATCAATGATCGCGCCGGCAGTCAGCGATATGCTATTGGCACAGAAAATCATATGGTAGAAAATTTAAAGCAATATTGCCATAAATTCGGTATTACAGTGGTTAATCTTGCTGAAGCAATAACTACTAAAGATGCTAAAATCCTTGGCTGTGGATGTGCGACCATGTCACGCAACGATCCTCCGCATTTAATAGCCATGGTAGATCTATTGCGTCAAGGAATAGCAAGCGAGTTTAATCGGGTGATGCCTTGTGATGTTGTGAATGAATTTACCGGAACAAGACAACGTTTGACCGGCAAAGATCAACAATGGGTGGTAGACAATGCTAAAAAAGCACTGCAGAAGATGATTGATATAACTGAAGATAGAATTTAAAATATGCTTATTGAAGGTAATATATTTATTGTTACCGCTCCATCTGGAGCTGGAAAAACCAGTTTAGTGAAAAAATTAATTGAAAAACTCGATAACATAGAGGTATCAATATCACATACAACTCGTAAACCACGTCCTTGTGAACAAGATGCGGTAGATTATTATTTTGTAGATGACGCTGAATTTATGCGCATGATTAAAAATAATGAGTTACTGGAATGGGCTAAAGTATTTGACTATTATTATGGCACTTCTGTATTACAGATAAATTCACGCCTTAAAGCTGGTATGGATATACTGCTGGCTATTGATTGGCAGGGCGCTCAACAAATCAAAACATTGCGCCCAAATGCAATTGGCATATTTATTATTCCACCATCATTGACAGTATTACAACAGCGTTTATTGAATAGGGGGCAAGATGCACAGAGTGCTATTAACCTCAGGATGGAAAAAGCACAAGATGAGTTAAATCATTATGTAGAATTTGATTATATAGTGGTTAATGACGATTTTATGCGCGCTGTTTTAGAATTACAATCTATCGTGATTGCAAATAGAGCCTGTCTTGCGCGACAGGCTATAAACTTGAAAAAGTTGCTTGCATTATTATTGCCAGCAACTTAGAAGGAGGATTGATGGCTAGAGTAACTGTAGAAGATTGTTTGGAAAAAGTTGCCAATCGTTTTGAATTGGTCATGGTCGCGGCTAAAAGGGCGCGTCAACTTGCCGTTGGTGGAGCGCAACCCTTGGTTGATCGGGAAAATGATAAGCCAACTGTGGTAGCTTTGCGAGAAATTTCTGCTGGATTAATCAAGCCCGAAATCTGGACTGAAGATTAAATCTTCAACAGGTATTTTGGAGTACTTGTGGATTATTTTCAAGAATTACGCAAAGAAATTGAGTGTTATTTAGAACCAGAGCAAGTAGACCAATGCTATCAAGCGTATTTAGTGGCTGAAAAAGCCCATAGCGGACAAACGCGGCGTTCTGGAGAGCCATATATTACTCATCCAGTCGCTGCTGGGCTGATTTTAGCTACTATGCGTTTGGATTATCAAACTATCATGGCCACGCTGTTGCATGATATTATTGAAGATACTGTTGTCAGTATGGATGAATTGACTCAATTTTTTGGAAAGGATGTCGCTGCTTTGGTCGATGGAGTCACTAAATTAACTAAAATTAAATTTGAATCTCGCGCCGAAGCCCAGGCTGAAAATTTCCGTAAAATGGTTATGGCAATGGTGCAAGATATACGAGTTATTATTGTAAAATTAGCAGATCGCTATCATAACATGCGCACCCTAAATGTATTGCCAGCCGTTAAAAGACGTCGTATAGCAATTGAAACATTAGAAATATACGCCCCAATAGCCAATCGCTTAGGCATGCATACTATGTATACTGAACTTGAAGATCTAGGTTTTAAAGCATTATATCCATTGCGTTATCGCGCCATTAAATCAGCAGTAGAGCAAGCACATAAAAATCGTTCTGAGTTAACCGAATCTATTGAAAAAGAATTGCATAATTATTTGGTCAAAAAACATATTGCACATACAAATGTTTTTGGTCGCCAGAAACATTTTTATGGAATTTATCGTAAAATGCGTCAAAAAAAATCTCTATTTGCTGAAGTTAATGATGTATTTGCATTTCGCATTATAACTTGTGATATTGATTCTTGTTATAGAGTGCTAGGAGCATTGCATCAATTATATAAGCCAGTACCACAACGATTTAAAGATTACATTGGAATCCCCAAGTCCAACGGATATAAATCGCTACACACCATGCTCTTTGGCCCATATGGGATCCCTTTAGAAGTTCAGATCCGTACTTCTGAAATGGACAAAGTGGCCGAAAATGGAATAGCCGCGCACTGGATCTATAAAGCCTCTGGCTTAGAGATTAATGCGGCGCATTTACGAGCTCGCGAATGGGTAAAACGTTTGTTAGATATGCAATATAGTACCGGAAATTCACTTGAGTTTATAGAAAATGTTAAAATTGATTTATTTCCTGATGAAATTTATGTTTTCACCCCCAAAGGACATATTCTAGAATTACCCAAAGGAGCAACCCCGGTAGATTTTGCGTATACGGTACATTCAGATGTTGGTAATAGTTGCATTGCTGTAAAAATAAATCGTCGTTTGGCGCCGTTGAATATATTGCTAAACAATGGACAAACAGTTGAAATAATTACAGCGAAAGGGGCGCACCCAAATCCTTCTTGGTTGAATTTTGTGGTTACCGGTAAAGCAAAAGGCAATATTCGTCATTTTTTAAAAAATCAGCATTACATGGAATCAATTTCCCTGGGCAAGAGACTATTAGATCAAGCTTTTAAGGAATTAGGGGATGATTATACAAGAGTTCTTCCAGAATCAATCAATATGTTATTGAAGCATGCTAATTATACATCAATAGATGATTTATTTTATAATATAGGCACTGGTAATCAGATTGCAATATTAATTGCGCGTAGATTGTTGCATGCATCTGATAGTTCTTTGGAAATACATCTGCCAACTACCGCACAAAGCCCATTAGCGATTAAAGGCACCGAAGGCATGGTAGTTAAATTTGCTGATTGTTGTCAACCTATTCCAGGAGATCATATAATTGGTTGCTTCCAAGATGGAAATGGAATAATTATCCACACCAATATTTGTCCTAAATTGCCTAAAATCAAGAATAACCATCATCAAATTATTGCATTATGCTGGGATGAAAAAATTTCCGGAGAATATTGGGTAGATATCACAGTTGAAGTCGCTAATCAAAGAGGGGTATTGGCATCGTTAACCACGGCAATTTCTGATATGGAGTCCAATATTGGTAATATACATATTGAACCACGTGATGGTAAATATAATGCGATTATCTTTTCTATTAGTGTGCGCGACCGCACACATTTGGCGCGAATTATGCGACGCTTACGTTTCATTAAAATGGTCTTGCGATTATATCGCAAGAGTGTGTCTTTAGGCAAAGTTAAATAGGAGAGGTCATCTCATGCGATCAATAGAAACCACAACAGCGCCGGCGGCAATTGGTACATATAGCCAAGCGATAGTATCTTCTAATACCGTGTATTTATCTGGTCAAATCCCTCTCGATCCAATCACTATGGAGCTATGTAGTTCTGATATAGAACAACAAATCGATCAAGTTTTTAATAATATAGCCGCTGTGTGCAAAGCGGCAGGCGGGAGCCTGGCTAACATTGTAAAATTAAATGTTTATTTGTTAGATTTAGCGTCTTTTTCACTAGTAAACATTGCCATGGAGCATTATTTTACGCAACCTTATCCGGCACGCGCTGTGATTGGCGTGTCAAATTTGCCTCGTAATGCTAAAGTTGAAATTGATGCGATTATGAACTTATAAACATGTTATCTTTGTTAAGTATTTTCACTATAGTAGCCGGGATACTTATTTTCTTTGCTGAAGAATGGATTGCTTGTATAAAAAAAATATTCGCCATCCCAGGCACGAAGCTTATAATTCCATTATTCATTACAAATTATTTTTTTGTCACCCACGAACACATGATTTTGTGGATCTTGTTAGCCATGGCGTATGGCTTTTATGATACCTATCATTTTTTAATTTCATTATATTCATCGAACAAATTAATATTATTCATCGGTCAAGTGATGACATTATTATTAATGACAGTGCTGCCGGTGTATGCGCTAAATATTGTCCGAGCGATTAAAAAATTAGAAATATATCATTATACATGGCTGATCAGTATAATGATATGGCTATTATGGGTGGTTTTATTAATCACCAACGAATATTAAGCTGCAGCAGCACCACCATCACTTTTGTCTTTTTTATCGCGCATCTTTGCTATACGTAAATGTTTTTCTATTTCTATCAATTGCGATGGTGTTTTAGCATGCGATTTGTCGAAATCAAATAAAAATTTATCGTACGGACTAATATATGCCTTATCAATATCATATGTGCTCATGTTATTGCAATAATAGTTTGTTTATACGACGTACAAATTCAGCTGGATTATCTAATTGACTGCCTTCGGCAAGCATGGCTTGTTCAAATAACATCAATACCCATTCCTGGAAAATAGCATCATCAGCAATGCCATGCAATCTTTTGATTAATTCATGATCTGGATTAATTTCCAAAATAGGCTTCATAACCGGAACCGCTTGACCAGAAGCCTGTAAGATTCGTTGCATTTCCATGCCCATATCATTTTCATCAACCACAATGCAAGCCGGAGATCCTGTGAGTCTGGCAGTGAATTGTACATCCTTAACTTTATCGCCTAACGCATCTTTGATTTGTTTTAACATTGGCTCCATGGATTCAGATTTTTGCTTAATCTCTTTATCGTCAACATCACCAGGAAGATCTATTTTACCTTTGCTGATTGATTGTAATTTTTTACCATCAAATTCATTTAAGTAACCAACCATCCATTCATCTATACGATCGCTGAGTAATAGTACTTCAATGTCTTTCTTTCTGAATATTTCTAATTGAGGGCTATTTTTAGCGGCATTATAACTAGATGCGGTAATATAATAAATCTTATCTTGTCCAGCTTGCATCCGCGCAATATACTCTTCTAATGTCACTGTTTGCGCGTCAGAATCATTAAATGTAGATGCAAAGCGTAATAATTTAGCAACCTGATCTCGATTTGCGTAATCTTCTACCGGACCTTCTTTCAGAGCCAATCCAAATTCTTTCCAAAATTTTTGGTAACTTTCTGTATTATCTTTACTTAATTTTTCCAACATTGACAAAATTCTTTTGGTACAAGCTGCTTTAATAGATTCAACTTGCTTGTTTTCTTGCAAAATTTCACGCGAAATATTCAACGGCAAATCACGCGCATCTATAATACCTTTAACAAAACGCAAATAACGAGGTAAAAATTGTGCCGCGTCATCGAGTACAAAAACACGTTTGATGTATAATTTTAATCCATGCTTGGTATCTTGTTGCCATAAGTCGAATGGAGCATGTTCGGGGATATATAACAAACTTATATATTCATGTTTGCCTTCAACTTGATTATGTGACCAAATTAATGGTTTTTGAAAATCATGCGAGATATGCTGATAAAGTTTCTCGTAGTCTTCATCGGTTATTTCTGATTTTGCCAATGTCCACAAGGCGGTGGCTT
>MHBB01000094.1 GCA_001803185.1 Legionellales bacterium RIFCSPHIGHO2_12_FULL_35_11 | reverse complement strand
CAAACTGTATATTCACTTTTGATGAAAGTTGTCTTGATAAATTCGCCTTCCATAACGTTGCCTTGCGTTCAAATTCCGGATTAATGAAAATTGACTGTTTTTCTTGTGGCGTATTAATTTGATGAACTAATTTTTCAGTTTCTCTGACAGATAACCCCCTGCTAACAACTAGCCTCGCCGCTTCAATTTGTTGCTCATCAGTTAAACTTAAAAGAGCCCTCGCATGCCCCATTTCCAATAAGCCGGAATTAATCATGGTTTTTACTTCGTCGGTCAACGCCAACAATCGAAGTATGTTGCTTACCGCTGTTCGTGATCTACCAATGCTTTCAGCAACCTGATGATGTGTCAGCGCACATTCATCTAGTAGACTTTGTATTGCATTCGCCTCTTCCAAAGGATTTAAATTATCTCTTTGGATATTTTCGATAAGCGCGACAGCCAGTGCATCCGGTCTATCATATTCGCGAATGACAACAGGTATATTTTCTAATCCCACCTTTTTGGCAGCGCGCCATCGACGCTCCCCAACAATAATTTCGTAAATGTCCTTACCTATGGATCTGACGATGATTGGTTGAATAACACCCTTCGATTTAATAGACTGCGCTAGCTCATTAAGCGATGACTCATTGAATATCTTTCGGGGCTGATCACTTCTAGGTTTGATATGATCAATTGGCAAGAAGTCCTTCGCTGCTCGTTCAGTAATATGCGTTTGCGGTTCTGGCGCGACCTCATTTTTAATGTCACTATTGAAAATTGGATTTAACGATCCCTTAAATTCTTTTATTTTTGTCGTCATTCCATTAACCTTCACTCAACAATAGGGTCTTTAATATAATCTGAAAATGATATCATTGTACTTAAAATTTCTTGATGATGAATTCGAACAAATTCAATAAAGCGATCCAGTATCAAAATATTACCCAGCCCTTCTTTACGAAAAATACCCAAATAACAATCTGATCCAAGATATTGTTCAAATGCCGTAAAAATTGCTTGCTTAACATCTGCCGGCATATTCTCAACCATCCTACAAATTTCTTTGGAGAGATAACTTTCATATTCACTTTTTTGCTGGTTTAACTTTTCTTCCTGTTTATTTTTTTGACTCAACAGAGTCTCGCGATCATGCTTTTGTTTATCAACAATTGTTTTGCTGGAAACACTGGTTTTAAAATCTTCAGCTAAAGCTGTTTTTAAATATCCAGCCATGCTTTTAATCATTCCTTTTTTAAAACTATCCGAATTTAAAATAGCGTTCGTTTTTTCTTCGATATAATCCCGTCCATATTTTTGCATGTAAGTATCGATTTCTTTCTGTTTCAGTCCAAAAGAATTTTTCAAATCATCGAAAAGTTTGTCTTCACCGGTAATAATGGCGTCTATTTTTTTAGGAACTACCGCGCACTCAGACTGTTTATTTTTTATGGTAAATTTTATTGAAACTACGGTGCGCCCATTTTTTTCATACTCAGCCTCAATATTAAAATCGGCATGCTGATTCACCTCTTGTACTGCAACCTGGATGACCCTACGCTTTAATG
>MHBB01000093.1:771-6479 GCA_001803185.1 Legionellales bacterium RIFCSPHIGHO2_12_FULL_35_11 | reverse complement strand
TGGGGATCGATATGTCGCTCTCTAGCTGAGGCCTTACGGAAAAGAAGACCTCAAATGGAAAATTACGCCACATTAGGTTAGCGCTTATGCGGCTTGTCCGCGGTATCTAGAGATCTACTGGATACCGTGGACAAGCCGCGGTACGTAGGCGTTTTAGAGCAATTGTAAACAGCCCCTAACAAATTAAAAAATAATGAGTTAGAAACAAAGTGAGTCAAGTCATTTGTGATTGCAACGGTTGATCAGGGGAAATTGACGCAATGGCAGGACAGTTTTTTGATTTATTTCAAGGCTAATCTAAAATAATCTCGGTGATTTTTTTAAGGCCAACGCAATAAATATTATCGTCTTTTTGATAAAAGTTGTCCGAATAGGTAATGATATACAAACGATGAAGCTTCAGGGTGTTGAAAGCAGTTTTCATTGACTTAGAAAGCAAGGGAGCATCGGTATATTTGATCTCAAAACCATATTTCACGCCATTTTTAATGAGGAGCAAATCGAGCTCATCTCCAACTTGAGTTCTCCAAAAATAATATTCATTATCGGAGCCAAAATGGCGAATAAGTTCTTCGATAGCATAGCCTTCAAAAGAGGCTCCTTTTTTCGGGTTTATCAACCAATCTGTTTCGTTTAAACCCAGCGATTGATGATAAAGTCCTGAGTCCCTAATGTAGATTTTAGGTGTTTTGACTTGCCGTTTCGAAATGTTTTCATGCCATGGTTGAAGGAGACGCACCATGAATGTTTCTGCAAGAATTTGTGTATATCGTCTCACGGTCATGTCAGAAATACCCAATGTGCGCGCAAAGTCGCTGTAGTTAACCAATTGGCCGTGATAGTGCGTAATAATAGACCAAAGATGTCGGAAATTAGATGAATTTAAATGGATCTGCAATAGAGGTAAATCTCGCTCGATAAAACCAATCATGTAATTTTTACGCCATTTAAAACTTTGCTCATAATTAGGTGCAAGATAAGCTTTAGGAAAACCGCCTAAGAACCAATGCTTTTGTGCGTCATCAATCTCTTCTTGGGTAAAGGGAGTGAGCTCAATGTAGTCAATGCGTCCGGTGAGTGACTCTGAAGCTTGTTGTAATAAAGTACCTGAGGCACTCCCTAATATTAAAAATTTCTTGTCTGAATAATCAGATAAGACACGTAAATAGGGAAATAGCTCCGGCTTTCTTTGTACTTCATCAATGACAATCAAACCGGATAATTGGGTCAGTGTATTTTTTGGCGTTTGTAGCTGCTCGAGGTGATCCGGATCTTCAAGATCAAAAAAAGAAGTCTGTTGCTGGTAAATTTTAATAAAATCATGCGCCAATGTTGTTTTACCACATTGACGTGGCCCCAGAAGTGCGCATATGGGGTAAAAAGACAAGGCGTCTTGTAATCTCTTTAAAAATAGTGTGCGCGGAATCATATTACAATTTCAACATTAGACTTTGAAATTGTAATTATAGTACAGGTAGGTAAAAAAGATAGTGCAGTACAGTAAAATTTACGCGTTGTCGTAAAAATTGCACGTTGCTTCGTTTCGTATTAGAATTGCCGCGCGTTAGGCAGATAGCTTATGATAAAAGTTGATGGAGATTTTGTGGGGCAAGCAAGTTGTAAGGGACTGTTTATTGAATTCATAAAAAATTACATTATTATCCCTAAATTAGCTTGGTTGCTGATCCCATTAATGATAGTGAGTACTTTTGTTCATGCGTTGTGTCTTAATATCTCTTTGTATTACAGCAAGATAATGCATTTTCATCCGCTGTTTATTGGTAAGGCGTTATCTTTATTTTATTTGGGTACTTTAATTGGGGCTTTGTTAAGTGGATTCATCAGCCTAAGAATTTCTTCGTTGAAAATTTCTATTTATAGTGCAATGGGTTTGGGATTATTATTTCTCGTATTAATCCAAATTCAAAGTCTTTTGATTCTGAAAGTGTTGATGTTATTGATTGGTCTTTTTATGAGCATGCTCTCAATTGGTAATTTGACAAGTTTTGTAAAGACAGCTCAAGGTGACTCCTTAAAGACACTGCGATTAATTAGTTTGGAAATGGTTATTTTTAATTTAAGTTTTTCATGCAGTATGTATATATTATTCAGGCTTTCTGCTGAAAAAATAACTCATGTTTTTTATTGCGCTGGTGTACTTTTAATAATATTGGGATGGGTCTATTTATTTTTCAGA
Organism: Legionellales bacterium RIFCSPHIGHO2_12_FULL_35_11; assembly: GCA_001803185.1. Lineage (GTDB taxonomy): Bacteria > Pseudomonadota > Gammaproteobacteria > Legionellales > Legionellaceae > 2-12-FULL-35-11. The sequence continues at coordinate 4,282 of MHBB01000093.1, read as the reverse complement.
AAATTAACTGTTTTTTCTGCGACCAAAGTTGCTATTCAACAATCAAGTTGCAAGCCAAAAGAAATTAATTCTTTAGTTATATTATTATTTTTTGTATTAATAATTGGTGTGATTTTTTCTATGATCAGGGTAATTTATGCCCCTACAATTGAAAGTCGATTTGGAGATAGCAGTGTTTCGGTATTTGTCGCCTCGGTGAACCCCTGGTTAATTTTTTTGGTGCAACCATTCTTGGTTAATCGACTGAAGACAAGAAATAATTGGGTTGTCATGGGTATAGGAGGGTTTTGTATTGGTCTTGGCTATTATTTATTCGGATACGCTACGGCTGTAATCAGCTCAGTCTTTTTTCTAATCGTAATGACGTTTGGCGAAATATTATTTGCACCTATGTCAGAAATTACCGTTATTTCAATGTTTGAGGAGGGGCGCGAAGGATTTGCGATTAGTTTATGGAGTGCTGTCTATCGTAGTGGTGGATTTATAGGGCCTTTATTTTCTGGCTGGCTTGCTACGCAATATGGGGAGTATTTAGTTTGGGAGTGTTGTGGTATATTTGGACTAATTTTTCTCTTATTGCCATTATTAAGTAATAATATCTCTAATTATGTCCCATTTAATAAAGAAACAAATTAAAGTGTTTAAAATAGAGTTCTCACCTTTCTGTTATCGTGCCTCTATGACACAGATACATTATCTATTTGTCGGAGAATAAGAATGTCTTTAATCGCAATATTAGAACAATTCGCTTACATGCCCTTGGCTGACTCCAATGTGATACGAAGTGTTGGAGAAAGTAATGAGGTAATCAGGGAAAAAATAATTAAAGAGTTGTCAAGAGACAACCCAGATGTTCTCCATGATCAGTGTGCATGCGAAAAAACTGTTGTTTCAATGGGTAGGTAGGTGTTAGGTTGAAAAAATTAGTTGTTGCGGGAACTGGAGTTAAATTTTTAAGCCATATGACGATTGAAGTCAAATCACTTATTGCAACAAGTAGTTGTATTCTTTATCTTCTCAATGAGCCGGCGATTAAGAACTGGATTACTCGAAGCTCAAAAAATGCGATTTCCTTGGATTCTCTTTATTTTTCAAATTCGTTTCGTTCTGAGGTCTATAATCAAATTTCAAAAGAAATTTTTAATTATCTGGAAAAATATGATGATGTTTGTTTTTTAACCTATGGTCATCCGACGTTTTTTTGCTCCATTCTTACCGAATTAAGGAAACAAACACACATAGAACCAATTGATATGCACATACTGCCAGGGATCTCGGCCTTGGATTGTCTTTTTGCGGATCTTGCTGTGGATCCCAGTGACGTAGGAATGCAATCCTATGAAGCAACCGAGTTCCTGGTTTATGAACAATTATATTCCCCTCTAACTCATTTGGTACTGTGGCAAATCGCAGTTATTGGAGAAATCGGTATCATTCAGAATGAACTTAATTTTAATCGCCAAAAAAAAGGTCTTCATTTGTTGGTTGCAAAACTATTGGAGCATTATCCAGCTAAGCATGATATTTACCTCTATGTCGCATCTCAATATCCCCATATTCCGTTTGAATTAACTAAAATAAAATTAACTGAGTTAATGGATGTACAAATACCAAGATTAGCAACGTTATACGTTCCACCAGCGAAGAAAAAAACAATAAACAAAGCCATTTTGCGTGAATTGAACTTGCTATAAGGCATTAATTTTGACACAACCGCGTAAAAATTTTCCTTCATGACAGAATTTTTTGTTTAGTTTCTCTGAATTAAAGATAAATCGATCGTCTATGTTCTGCAGTTGTTCAGAATGGTTGATTTTATTATTGCCATAAGGGGCATTGTGAAAATAGGAAAAACATATCTTTTCTGCAAGATGATCAAAAACAGTATCTCTTAACAGACTATTGGGATCCTTCATCGAATCGATAAAGCAGGGTAAAATATAATCCAGCGCATCAATCTCGTTATTGGCACTTATTCTAGTATTTTTTTTAATTGAAAAGCCAGGCATGGTTGGATATTGTAAAGAATAATAAATAGGGAAACGCTCCGTTTCAAACATGAATTTATGTGGAATCATGACAGTGGGCAGTTGATCAATATCATAAAAATCGCAAAAAGTGTTTTGAATAACGCTAAGGGGTAATGACTGTTCCGCTGTTGCCGGGATGTATCCTGGCATTACGCCTAAGGCGATTTTAATTAAATGAATTGCCGTATGAGTTATATAGGGATTAGTTACTTTTAAATTGTAATTTTTTTGCACATATGAATAGAAAATTTCATACCCAATGGAATTGGAGTCGTATTGCTGCAATACGAGATCGACCTCAGAAATGTATGCTTTTAGCTCAAGCCAAGCTGGATCGTGAGATAATGCCTGTACCCATTTTTCCGAAAAATATAAGAGACAAACTCGCCACGAAGATTGAATTACTTCAGAACTCATGATCTTCTTAAAAACGTCCCAATGATCAGCAATTTTCTTTGGTGGTGAGATTTTAACATTGATGCCAGCGCTTAGTTTCATGATGTTGCTGTAGCTGTTAATACTCGGCAATAAGAAGCCCGTCCTGCAACCAGCGGATGCGCTGAGTAATGCATTAGACGAGTAATTTCTGAGGGATTTTTTGTTTAAAAAGATTGATTTGTTAAATATTCGGCCGGGGCCTGCAATGTCATACGGTATAGTCTCACCCTCTATTTCAATGAAATACTCAATCTGATTTTCTAAGATCATTCCAAGTGGTGATGAATTTTTTCCATAGCCCAAGTCATCCTTGATCTCTTTGGGCAAATAGTCGTCTGATAACTTACAATATTTCCCATCACTGAGGGGCAAGTAAGAGCTTTCAGTATCCCCTTTTAGCATGCCATAGGGTAGATAAATGAGGTAGACAGGAAAATCAGTCCCTGGTGAAAGTTTATTGACTAAGACGGTAAATTGCGGATCAGCACTTTGAACTTTTAGCGCCACATCCTGCCATTGAGTTCGGACAACCCCTATTCCATTATCTTCACAAGTAAACATCATTTATGCTTAATAAAAACACCGAAAAAAAATACCATTTAAAACAGACAAATATTTATTGTTTTTTATAATACCAGAGCATGTTGAAATCGCCAAACTTGATTAAGGAGTTTGATTAGGGAAATTAATTAGGGTTATACGGAAATAGGTTTTGAGTCAGTACGGATTAAAAAAATAATAATTAGGAGTTGTACCATGGATTACGAAGTACTTTTACATGCCATTCTTCAAAATACGAACCACACCGTCGAATCTATCGCGGAAATCTTGGATTTAGAGCCGAGAGAATTATTGGATAGCCAGATCAATAATGAGAAACGCATTAATAAGCTGAAATTGCTTTCCGATTTTCTCGGGAGTTATGGTTAGTCTCGTTGATATCCCTGGCAATATCCTGTCGTAACATATCCTGTCGTAAAAATTGCACGTTGCTTCGTTTCGCATTAGAATAGCGTTGCTTTATAACGGGGACATTGTTGCAC
>MHBB01000093.1:0-760 GCA_001803185.1 Legionellales bacterium RIFCSPHIGHO2_12_FULL_35_11 | reverse complement strand
TTTATGTTCCTTTGACGCAACAGCTTTTACAAGATAGCTCGATTCAATGGGGCGGACAAAACAGTTATCCCGCCTTGCAAGGCCCCTTTACCGGCGAGCATTCGTTGTTGATGTTTCAAGATTATGGCTGTCGTTATTTGTTGGTTGGCCATTCGGAACGAAGGCGCTTGTTTGCCGAGAGCGAAAATTTTATTGCAGAAAAATTCCACCTCATAAAAGAACATGGTATTATACCGGTCCTTTGTGTCGGAGAGGCAGAAGAAGAGCGAGCTCATGGGCGTACCCAGGACGTGTTACAGAGGCAACTGCGCGTTCACCTTGACAAAGACAAGCATTGCTTTAATAAAGCAGTGATAGCTTACGAACCCGTGTGGGCCATTGGTACAGGTCAAACGGCAGCTCCCGAAGAAGTGCAGAATGTTCATGCTTTTATACGCGAGCAAATTAGCGCGTTTAGTCAAGATGACGCCAATCGAGTCCCCGTGCTTTATGGGGGTAGTGTTAATGAGAAAAATGCTGCATCCTTATTCGCGATGCCTGATGTTGATGGCGGATTAATTGGCGGTGCCTCGCTGAATGCAAAGCAATTTTTGGAAATTGTTAAATGTATCAATTAATTCTTATAATTCATGTGGTTATTGCGCTGATGCTGATAGGCTTAGTCCTTATTCAGCACGGTAAGGGTGCCGATATTGGCGCAGCGTTTGGTTCTGGCGCGTCAAATACCGTATTTGGTAGTCAAGGAACGGGTGGTTTTTTG
>MHBB01000092.1 GCA_001803185.1 Legionellales bacterium RIFCSPHIGHO2_12_FULL_35_11 | reverse complement strand
CGCCCTAACAGAAGTTGAGTAAATAATTAATATTTTATTATTGTTTTCCGGATAAGTATGAAATAATGTCATGCTCGAGTTAACTTAATCCTTCTAACACAAAATGCGTAAAGTTTTATATCAATTGCTAACCACAAAATATTTTTATTTCCAAACTAGATTTTGGCTACCATGGTTAGGATGTGGTGCATTCAGTATGCTGCTAATTGGCGTATTCTGGGGGCTATTCATTGCTCCAGTCGATTATCAACAAGCAGACGCAGTTCGAATAATCTATCTGCATGTGCCAGCAGCATTTCTATCCATAGCGTTGTATGCCTGGATGGGTGGCTGCGCCCTTTTGCTACTCATATGGCAAATCAAACTCGCAGGAATCATGCTGCCTATCATCGCTGAGTTAGGTATGATTATGACTCTAATTGCACTAATTACGGGATGTATTTGGGGCAAACCAATGTGGGGAACTTGGTGGATTTGGGATGCGCGTTTAACCTCAGAATTTATTTTACTATTACTATATTGTTCAATATTAGCAATTAAACATTCATTGATAGATAGCGATCAATGCTCTAAGCTTATATCCGTATTAGCAATAGTTGGTTTAATTGATTTACCTATCATTCATTATTCGGTATATTGGTGGAATACATTACATCAAGGCGCTAGTTTATCATTGTTTAATAAACCTAATATAGCCACTTCAATGTTGTATCCATTACTCTTCAATCTATTTGGCTTCAGTTTATATTGCATTTGGGTGATTTTGCATAAAACATCAAGCGCAGTACTATACCGCGAGCGCAAACAAGCATGGCTCATTGAAATCATTAAAAAAAGAGAGTTATAAACATGGGTAAATATTTTGTTTACGTTTGGTCGGCTTATAGCATAGTAATGCTAACCGTAATCATTCAAATATTGCATATTAAAACCAAGTTCAGAACAACGCGACTGATGTTATATAAAATGCACTCTGATTCCAATATCACGAATTCATGAGTCGATTACATAAACGCAGAATGATAATTATATTGGTTGGGTTGATTATTTTGACAATTATCATTAGTTTGATTACATATTCCTTGCGTCAAAATATTAGTTTATTCTATACCCCAACTCAATTAATCAACAATCTAACTAAAAATAATTTTCAAATTACACGCCAAGTGGTGCGTATTGGTGGCATGGTAAAAAAGGGCAGTGTATTGCGCTCTGCTCAAGATTTAACCGTAACATTCGCATTAACTGATTTTAAAACAACCGTACCAGTTGAGTATACTGGTATATTACCTGATCTATTTCGCGATGGTCAAGGGATTGTTGCGACTGGCAAATTTACTGTAGATGGATGTTTCAAGGCCATAGAGATATTGGCTAAACACGATGCGAATTATATGCCGCCTGAGATAAAATCTATATTGCGAGCTACGCATGGCTGAAATTGGAATGATGTCTTTGATCATTGCCATGGGATTTTCCTGGTTGTTGTTTTTCATACCAGCATTTGGATTATTATCTAAAAAATCAGCATGGATCAATAGTACAACATATCTTATCTATGGCCAGGTTTTGTTTATTACAATGGCTTATTGCAGTCTTACACTATGTTTTTTAAATGATGATTTCAGTGTGCGTTATGTAGTAACCAATTCTAGTATATATTTACCATGGTTTTACAAGTTATGCGCTGTGTGGGGTGGGCATGAAGGATCTATGTTATTATGGGTAACTATTCTCAGTTGGTGGACGCTGGCTGTAGCTCATTTTAGCCAAAAATTGAATCAAGAAATACGCACTCGCGTGCTAGCAGTTCTGGGACTATTGAGTATCGGGTTTATTGTTTTTTTATTAATTGCAAGCAACCCATTTTTACGTCAATTTGCGTCGCTAAACACACCAGGGCAAGATTTAAATCCTCTGTTACAAGATATAGGATTTTTATTACATCCACCGGTATTGTATATAGGATATGTCGGTTTTGCAGTGGCTTTTGCGTTTGCTATCGCAGTCCTGTGGACCGGTAGCATTGAAAATCAGTGGATGCAATGGATTAAACCATGGATCACCGCGGCGTGGTGCGCACTTACACTAGGAATTACACTTGGAAGTTGGTGGGCATATCGCGAGCTTGGATGGGGTGGTTTTTGGTTTTGGGATCCTGTCGAAAATGCGGCTTTTATGCCATGGTTAATTGGTACAGCATTAATTCATGCATTAGTCGCAAGTCAAAAACAGCAACAATTTATAATTTGGACTTTATTATTAGCCATCTTAGCGTTTTGCCTAAGTTTAATTGGTACATTTTTAGTACGTTCAGGGGTTATAACTTCTGTGCACGCTTTCGCTGTTGACCCGCTACGCGGATTGTATATATTAGGGCTATTAGTCATAATTATAGGCGGATCATTGCTAGTATTCACTCTTAAAGCGAATAAATTAATCAATATCACGCTTGAACAGGCGAAATATTCAGTGCATTGGTTATCTAAAATCAATGTTTTAGTATTAAATACCATCTTCCTCACAGTTATTATGCTAACCATTTTATTAGGGACAATCTATCCGATGTTAATCGACGGACTAGGGTTTGGCAAATTATCAGTAGGCGCGCCATATTTTAATACTATGTTCAATTTATTGATGCTACCGATTTTGATTATTATGGGATTTGGCATTCATATGTCGTGGACTGGTACGTTATTTAAACAATTACTCCATGACCTAGGTGGATATTTTGTATTTAGCATAATATTTCCAGCAATTATTTTGATGATGTGCTGTAACTATATTAATCTCTTGACTTGGTTGTGGTTAGTCGCCGCCACGTGGATTATTCTAAGCACAATCAAATTAATCGCGCAAAGATATCGAAAAATCAATATTTGGGCCATGTCAATAGCACACATTGGAGTTGCATTAATTATAATTGGAATCTCAGTGTCCAATGGGTATGGTGTTCAAAAAGATGTTAAGTTAGCTCCGAACCAACATGAGCATTTGCTTGATTATGTTATCAAGTTTATTAGTACAACGACCATTCAAGGTCCAAATTACCACGGCATCAGAGCTCATTTTATAGTTCATACTGGAGATAAACAACGACATATTTATCCAGAAAAACGTATTTATAATACCAGCCAAACGGCTATGACAGAAGCGGCTATCGATGTGAATCCATTTCGCGATCTATATATTGCTTTAGGGGAACCGCTTGGCTCAGATTCGTGGTCTGTAAGAATATATTTTAAACCGTTAGTACGTTTTATCTGGGGTGGCGGTTTATTAATTTTAATTGGTGGTTTGATATCTTTGTTCAATAAATATAACCCTGTCACACAAGGTAACCTCCAATGCAATGGAAGATAATTCCTTTATTAGTATTTGCATTGCTCGCATTTTTTTTATGGCGCAGTTTGAAATTGGATCCACATCAATTGCCATCTGCTAAAATAGGAAGTACGTTGCCAAATTTTTCTCTGCCGTCATTGGCGAGCAATGCATTAATATCCTCCAAAGATTTGCGCGGCCACTATGTATTATTAAACATATGGGCTAGTTGGTGCCCAGCATGTGTTCAAGAACAGATTTTTTTACTAAAGCTCGCAAGACAAGGGGTTATAATCTATGGTTTGGATTATAAAGATACTTCCAAAAAAGCTCAAAAATGGCTACTAGAATGGGGAAATCCATTTAAAGAAATAATATTCGATAAACATGGATTATTATCTATGGATTTGGGGGTATATGGGGCTCCGGAAACCTTTTTGATTGACTCTAGTGGGGTCATTCAATATCGTCATGTAGGAATTTTAGATGCATCAATTTGGCGCAAAGATTTTTTGCCACGGATTAAAGAATTAACATGAAAAGATGTATCATTATTTCTGGAATATCGTTTTTGTTATTGGGTTTAGCTAATTTAGTTATTGCTTCTGATTTATATACATTTTCCAACACTTCACAAGAAAAACAATTCAATCATCTATTAAAAGAATTACGCTGTCTTGTATGTCAAAATCAGGATCTGGCTGATTCAAATGCATCCTTAGCCAGTGATTTACGCGATAAAATATATTTTTTGATCCAAAATGGAAAAGATGACGCTGAGATTATTCAATATTTAACTACACGCTATGGAGATTTTATCTTATTTAACCCCCCTGTAAAATACAATACAGCTATATTATGGTTTGGACCGATGTTTTTTTTATTGATTGGCGTGTTGTTTTTTTTGCGCATAAATTACCGGCAACAATCAAATGACTGAATTAGTATTGGCTATCTGCTTATTAGGATTGATCACGTTCGCTGTTATGATTATTTGGCGAGCTCTACATACTAGTAAAACACTGTTGTTAACCATATTGCCAATCTTTATCTTGACCATGATCGGTACATATTGGTACTTTGGCGGCTGGTCATTATTCATTGGGTATAATAAAAAACAATTACATGAACAACAAACCCAGGCTTTATTGGCTAAATTTAAAAATCCACTAGATTTAGCGCAAAAATTACAACAACAATTGAATGATACCCCGGCTAGTGCGCGTGGATGGTATCTATTGGGTAGGTTATACATGAGTCAGAATGATCTTCACAAAGCGCAAAGAGCGTTTGCCCAAGCAATGCATTTAAAGCCAAAAAATGTAATTTACACTGTAAGTTATCTGCAAAGCAACTGGGAGCTTAATGGCCAAAAATTTTCGACACCAATGCGTGCTAAGCTAAATGATTTACTGCGTCACCACTCTTCGCGAACAAATGATGTATTAGCTTTGTTAGCATTGGATTGTTATACCAATCGCCGCTATCAACAAGCAATTAATATTTGGCAAAAATTGTTGCAAAAATTGCCGCCAAATTCAGCAACAGCTTTGGGGCTGCATAAAGCAATCGCTAAAGCGCGAATTATGCTCCATATGGATAAAATATCATGATATCAATGGTGTCACCTATTTTGGTAAATATAATTGGCGCTGGGAAAATGGGCAAAACTATTGGTAAATTATTAGTGCAAACCACGGCGGCACGTATTCTAGCTGTACACAATCGAACACAAGTAAGTTCTATAGAAGCCATTAATTTCATTGGCGATGGCGCCTATTATTCACATCTTAGCGAACTTCCGCCAGCAACTATCACCATAATTGGCACGCCGGACGATCATATTGCCAGTATATGCCATCAATTAAATAATCATGCACATTTGATGCCAAAAAGCATCGTAATGCATTTAAGCGGCGCCCTAACTTCGGATGTTTTAGAGCCAGTAAAAAAACAAAACTGCTACATATTAAGCGCGCACCCAATGTGTAGTTTTGCAATTCCAGCTCTAGCTGTGAACCAATATCCTGGAACTTATTGTGCTATTGAAGGAGATGCGACTGCAGTAAAAACTATCAGCGAACTTTTTCAACTGTTTGGTTCATTAACCTGCAAGATTCACAAAGATAAGAAAGCGTTGTATCATGCCTCTGGTGTATTTGCGGCAAATTATTTGGTGACTATTGCCGAATATGCCTTGCAATGTTTAAATCTTGTGCAAGACAACAGTGAGACAAATATTGCAATAATCATTAATTTGATGCGGAAAGTAATTACTAATCTTGAGACCACATCTTCACCTGCACAAGCTTTAACAGGACCAATTCAGCGCGGAGATCTGGAAACTATAAAAAAACATTTAACAATATTACCGAATGCAACTCAAAAACGATTATACGCGGAATTAAGTCTCGCTACTTTGCCGCTAACATCTTTGACTGAGATTCAAAAAACACAGATACAACATTGGCTTTTGAAATACATGAATATCAATTAGGGCGTGTTTACAATTCATCCCCACCGCCTACGTGCCGCGGCTTGTCCGCGGCATCCAGATGATCCCAATCAACGGCAAAT
>MHBB01000091.1 GCA_001803185.1 Legionellales bacterium RIFCSPHIGHO2_12_FULL_35_11 | reverse complement strand
TTGTATGATATCGATAAGCCCAATAGCCACACTATAAAAGGCACAATCTCCTTCACCAGGATTATCTATCTCGACCATTTTATTACCCAGGTATTAAAAAATGCTATTATATTTGTAAAAAATTAAGTCATTATTAACTCATTTAGGGATCTTACCAATATCCTTTGCACAGGACAATTTTGAATAAAGGAGTGGTTTTAAAGAAATAACTCGCTGATTTTACAATGATTCCTTATAATCCTTTTCGACCAAAAAGAGGATGCTATGGATAAAATCAACGAGTTAAAGAGTATATTAAGTGAAAATCTGGCTTGGAACAAGGCGCGATTAGATTGTTTTGCGCGGCTATTACTGGCTTTATTTATAGTAAGAACGGTTAATTTAAGTGAAATTGCGACAGCATTTTCTTCCCAAGCGACGATTAATTCTCGGTATAAACGCTTACAGCGCTTTTTTGCGCAATTTAAAATAGACTATACGATTCTCGCACGATTTATTTTCAAATTATTTTTTTCTGAGCACCAACCGGTTTATTTAACTATTGATCGCACCAATTGGTATTGGGGGAAACAAAAAATAAATATTTTCATGTTGGCTGTTGCCTATGAAGGAATTGCCATTCCATTGTTTTGGACTTGTCTGCCTAAAGCTGGGAGCTCAAATATAAAAGAGCAAAAAGCACTGCTTAATCGTTTTATAAAACAGTTTGGAATTTCTCAAGTTTTAGGAGTACTGGGCGATAGAGAATTTGGAAGCGGAGGCCTGTTTAAGTGGTTGAATAAAAAGAAAATCCCATTTTATATTCGTATTAAAGAAGGCTCAATGACCTGCATCAATAACAAGAAATTATTTACTGCAAAAAAGATTTTTAATGAGTTAAATCCTAAAACACACAAAGTATTTGATATGGCTGTAGAGGTATTTGGACAATGGGTGTTTCTCGCTGGTTCGCGTTCTGAAAGAGGGGAACTAATGATTGTCGCAACAAATAAGCATCCCAAAAATGCTATTCCTATCTATCTAAGAAGGTGGGAAGTTGAGTGTCTTTTTTCTGCCTTAAAAGGACGAGGGTTTCGCTTTGAAGAAACTCATGTAACTCAACTTGAACGCGTAGAAAAATTAATGGCTGTATTAGCAGTCGCCTTTTGTTGGGCTCATAAAGCAGGTGAATGGAAAGCCACAAAAAAATCCATTATTTTTAAAAAACACCGTAATTCAATTCGACCTCAAAACTCTTTCTTTCGATACGGCTTTGATTGTATTCGAGACCTCCTTGTTAACTCTGGAAATAAATTTGCT
>MHBB01000090.1:29019-37997 GCA_001803185.1 Legionellales bacterium RIFCSPHIGHO2_12_FULL_35_11 | reverse complement strand
TAATTCAAGCTCTTTTCTTCGTAACCTCTGGGTTGCTTCGTCGCTGCGCTCCTCGCAATGACGGCATCTTTCAATTGACCGTAGTTTTAATCACACCCCTAGTTTTTAGACGACTTGATTTTTGTATATATATTTTTTAGAATATGTATACTCGATTCCGTAGTTTTTAATACTTGATTTTCAACGGTCTCGACGTACCGTGCTTTATGCACGGTATCCAGAAATATTGCTACATCGCTGGATCCAGCGGACAAGCCGCTGGAACAATGGCATTCGCTTAAGAAAATAGAATGAATGACAGTGTTTTTCTTAACTTAATGGCAGTGATGCGTAGGCCCTGCTAATCAATAGGATGTGTCATGTATAACGGACTTCAATATAACTTAGGTGAAATTTATAACCAACTCCGCGACAGCGTATATAATTTTGCAAAAAATGAAATTGCACCAATTGCAGAAAAAGTTGATATTGAAAATAAATTTCCAAATCATCTTTGGAAAAAGTTTGGAGATATGGGACTTTTAGGCATAACAGCGGATGAAAAGTATGGTGGAGCAAATATGGGATATTTAGCTCATGCTATCGCTATGGAAGAAATTTCTCGCGCTAGTGCCTCTATAGGCCTTAGTTATGGTGCTCATTCTAATCTTTGCGTTAACCAGATTTCTTTAAACGGCAATGAAGAACAAAAGCAAAAATACCTGCCTGAATTAATCAGTGGCGATAAAATCGGCGCACTTGCAATGAGTGAGGCAAACTCCGGTTCTGATGTTGTTAGTATGCAACTTAGCGCAATTAAAAAAAATGATGTATTTATTTTAAATGGCAATAAAATGTGGATTACAAACGGCCCAGATGCCGATGTTTTAGTTGTTTATGCTAAAACAGATAAAGAAGCCAAAAGCAAAGGTATTACCGCTTTTATAATTGAAAAAAACTATCCTGGATTTTCTACAGCTCAAAAGCTAGACAAACTTGGAATGCGTGGTTCAAATACATGTGAACTAGTATTCGAAAATTGTGAAGTTCCTGCAACACAAATTTTAGGCAATACTAATGAAGGCGTTAGGGTTTTAATGAGCGGTCTTGATTATGAAAGAACCATCCTAGCTGCAGGCCCTGTTGGAATAATGCAAGCTTGCTTAGATGTTGTTATTCCATATATTCATGAAAGAAAGCAATTTAACCAAGCGATTGGAGAGTTTCAGTTTATTCAAGGAAAAATTGCCGATATGTATACTGAGCTTAATGCATCTAGATCTTATCTATACTCTGTAGCCAAAGCTTGTGATGAAGGTTTAGTAAATAGAAAAGATGCTGCTTCAGTTATTCTGTATACTGCCGAAAAAGCCACGCAAATGGCTCTTCAAGCAATTCAAACTTTAGGCGGCAATGGATATGTAAATGAATATCCAACTGGCAGGTTACTAAGAGATGCGAAGCTTTATGAAATAGGAGCCGGCACATCAGAAATTAGAAGAATGTTAATTGGTAGAGAAATATTTAATGAGTATTAGGGTTCTAGAAAAAAGAAGTGTTAACGCCCCCGCAAACAATTACTAATACTGAATTATATTCTTTGATAGAATCATTATTTAAGTATACCAAAGAAAGTGCTGCTCCAGCTGATAGCTCAACTAATATTCTTTTATCTTTAGCAAAAGCTCTAGCGCCAAACTCAGCATCCTCATCACTGACAATTACCGATTTTACATTATATTTTAAAGCTAAATCGAGTAAATGTGGGGTGATCCTCTTTGCGCCTAAGCTGGTTGCACGGCTTGTAATTTTATCTAAAGTTACTAGTTTTTTTGCCTCAAATGATTTTGCAAAACTTTCTGCTCCAAGAGTTTCAACTGCAATAAATGGCTTATTTTGCCAGCCAACTTTTTCCATACCTTGAAGTATTCCACATGCAAGACCACCACCCCCTACTGCTGCAATTATCGCATCAACATTAATATTTTGTTGATATACTTCCGTAATAATACTTGAGTGCCCCTCCCAAAGAACAGGGCTATCAAATGGTGGAATATAAGCCGCATTATTTTTTTCAGCAAACTCAAGCGCCGCTTGATTTGCCTCATCCCATACATCTCCTGCAACTACAACTTTTGCTCCAAATGACTCAATTTCAGAAATATATAATTGGTGGGAGGTAGAAGGAATAAAAACTACAACTGGTATGTTCAAAACTTTACCAGCATATGCTACAGCAATTCCTGCATTGCCACCGGAAGATGCTACAAAAGATTTTATTCCTTCATTTGCATATTTTTGACATAACTTGCCAATCCCTCTAATTTTAAAAGATGATGATGGCTGTATGGACTCTAATTTGAAATATACACTTTTTGAAAATTCATTCTGCAATTTTTGCGATGTTATTGTTGGTGTTACGATATGCAAAGGTGAAGTTATCATAATCAACTTTAGTCATGATTTTATAATAAATATAGCAATATCTACTTTTAATTTCCATAAGATTATGGATCTTTAACCTACATAGCCGCAATATCTATAGTTTTTATCTGATGATATATGTGTAAATTATCTCTAAGAACTGTCAAAGTAATATCATCACCAATTTTTACACCACTTAATAATTGATACAAAGAATCATAATCTTTAACATCTTTGCCATTTATTGCAATGATTACATCACCAATATGCATTCTTCCCCAACTGTCACGCTTATTGGCTCGTAATTTTGCTGCAAATGCTGGTGTGTTTGACAAAACATTTGAGATTAAAATGCCATGTGAAACACCATAACTTTTAGCTTTTTTAGGATCTGTTGGAGTAATACCAATTCCAGCTAACTGCACTCTTCCTTTTTTAATAATTTGATTAACTGTTGTCTTAATTTCATCCGCACTTACAGCAAAACCAACTCCTGTATGAGAACCTGTTCTTGAAAAAATTACAGTATTTAATCCTATTAATCTTCCTAAACTATCTAACAAAGGTCCACCTGAATTTCCAGGGTTAATAGCTGCGTCTGTTTGTATCATATTTCTAATTTTCACACCACCTGCTCCTGGAACTTCTCGACCTAAAGCAGATATAACACCAACAGATAAGCTATGATCAAAACCATATGGATTACCAATTGCAATCGCTGTTTGACCAACTAACAATTTACTAGTTGGTGCTATTTTAAATTCAGAGTAATTTTTTATTTTTTGTAATATTTCTTTTGCTTCAACTTTTAATACGGCGATATCTTTTCTAGGCTCAGAATAAATAAATTTTGCTGGAAAGGTTTTACCATAAATGTTAACCGTTATTTCATCAGTGCCGTGCACAACATGATAATTTGTTACTATATACCCATGATTATTCCAAATAATTCCTGAACCACTACCAGCTGGGATAGATTTTTCCTGTTTATGTTTACTATTTTTAATTTTATTTAGCCGATTTACAAATACAACCCGAGGCGATGACTTTTGAAAAACAGTTATAATATTTTTTTCATACACTGTAAAATTATCTGGATTCGCGGCAATTATTGAGCAACTAAAAAGAGTTAACACACCACCAAATATTAATGTTAATATTTCTCTATTCATATCATTAACCACCATTTAGGAAATAAAGACAGCATTATGATATAAATTAACCATAAAAATCAAATTATTTTCATTTATCACTAAGATTATTCATCCTAGAAGAATCTAATAATTGAAAAGCTTAAACTTAGTTTACGGCTTTTTAATGAAAATAAATTAATTATTAAATTACTACAGACAAAACCTAACTTTTACCACTTAAGACCAAATGACAAGAGGTTACAAATGAGACATAATTCTATAAAACTAACGCAAATCAGTAACACTCCAAGCCAAACTTTAAATGGCTCTAAACTCGTATCAATAGAAAAATCCAATCGATTAAATCTTAGCAACAAAGATGAAACCATCAAAATTAGGATTAATAAAGAAAAGACTCTAAGAAAAAATAAGTTAGATAAACAAGCAAATGATTTACATCATGCTATCGGTTTAACCTATAAAAAGCCGTAGGCATTCGTAGTAGAGCTCAACTGCTTTTTCTAGATTTAATCCCAACCCCATAAATATTTTTAAAATAACCCTTGCTATAATGGACTTTATTCTTTTACTATATAGTCACTGATAAAGTTATATATGGATTTATTCTATGACCGAAAAAGTTAACAAATCAAATTCCATTATTATTACTCTTGATGTAGATGCTTTATTATTTGAAAAGCTAGCTAAAATCTCTAGTAATAACTTCTCTATGATTGAATTAAATACTTCTGAGCCAACTATTTTAAAAAAGGCTATGACTGATTTTCCTCGATTACAAATAGGTGCCGGAAATATTACAAATTCTCAACAATTGGAAGATTGTTGTAAAGCAGGAGTGCACTTTGTTACAAGTCCTGGTTTTTTAGCAACTCTCGCACAAACTGCCGAAATATACTCGATAAAATACATTCCTAGCATCGCAACCATTTCAGAAGCCATGCAAGCTATGGCGATAGGATGTAAAAATGTGCGTATTCTACCAGCAAATTTAAACCTATGCGCTATTTTAAACAAATCATTGCCGTTACTTAGGCTTTTTCCTGCGGAAATAGAATGGGAAGAAGTAGAGCATTTTCTAAACTTACCTGCTGTTGCTGCTGTAAGTGTTATAAACCCTGAAATTCGGCAACTAAAACACCTAAGCGACAGTCTTGCTACTGTTTAAACCGAGAAACAACATGATAGCTCCGAGAGTAATCGCGCTATCAGCTATAT
The DNA here is from genome assembly GCA_001803185.1 of Legionellales bacterium RIFCSPHIGHO2_12_FULL_35_11. Taxonomy (GTDB): domain Bacteria; phylum Pseudomonadota; class Gammaproteobacteria; order Legionellales; family Legionellaceae; genus 2-12-FULL-35-11. The sequence goes on along the minus strand of MHBB01000090.1, from coordinate 33,225 downwards.
TAAATACTGGCCAGTGGTAATTTTTATAATAAATATCTATAAAATCTACCACATGGTCGATACAAACTCTATCAATCAAATTACCAATCGCACCACCTAAAATTAATGACAAGCTAAATAATTGCTTTCTAGCTAAATTTGGCAAACGAATCATCCATACAATAATAGCCATACTCATTATTGAACTAAATATGGTAAAAAACCACTTATGCCAATCTCCAGCTCCACTTAAGAAACTAAATGCGGCACCTGTATTATAAACCAATGTGAAATTAAAAGATGGCAAAAATTCATATGATACATAAGGAGCTAGGCTCCTTAAAACTATATATTTAGCAATTTGATCTAATACTATTACTAATAAACTAATTATAAAAAATGGCCACTTTTTCATGCATATAATCTCTTTTCATCCCTACCATATATATTATCCACACAACGAATACAAAGTAGTGGGTGATCTAGATCTGAACCAATATTTTCTAATCTATGCCAACACCGCGCGCATTTTTCATGTTGACTAGCTCTCACTTCAATAGCAAGTCCGCCGAAAAGACTTAATGCAAGACCATCTGGCCTCATCGAAAGTTCCGCCACTTCTGCTTTAGAAGTGATAAATATAAATCGCAGCTCATCACCTAATTTATTTAATATTTCATAATATTGTGGATTCGCATAAATAGTTACCTCTGCCGCCAAACCAGAACCTACCTTGCCTTCTTGTCTAGCATTCTCAAGCGCCTTATTTACCTCATCTCTTATATCCTGAATATCCTGCCAATATTGCATATCAACATCTTTAAGCCTCGGCCATGCCTCATACCATTTATCTAAAAATATAGAATCAATATCATTTCCTGGAATATACGCGAAAATCTCTTCTGCAGTAAAAGAAATTATAGGTGCAAGCCATCTAGTTAATGCATGAACAATGTGATACATAGCTGTTTGACATGAACGGCGAGCTTGACTATCCACAGGAGTTGTATACTGCCTATCCTTTATTATATCTAAATAAAAGCTTCCTAAATCAATAGCGCAAAAATGATGGATTTTTTGATAAATCACATGAAATTGGTAATCATTATAAGCCGTTAAGATTTCATTTTGCAGTAACTTACATTTCTGAATAACCCAGCTATCTAGTTCTAATAATTTTTCACCTTCTAATAAATGTTCATTATTATCAAAATCAAATAAATTAGCCAATAGGAATCTAGCAGTATTCCGAATACGCCGGTATCCATCAGCGTTTCTCTTAATGATTTCATCAGAAATACTTAACTCATTTCGGTAGTCACTAGATGATACCCAAAGACGAATAATATCTGCACCATATTGACTTATTAATTTATCCAACGCTACATAGTTACCTTTGGATTTAGATAACTTCCGACCTTCCGCGTCAACCGTATAACCGTGAGTTAACACTGTCTTATATGGAGCAACCTCATTCATAGCAACCGAGGTAGTTAATGATGAATTAAACCACCCTCTATGTTGATCTGAACCTTCAAAATAAACATCTGCAGGAAAACCTAAATTTTCCTTTTCTAAAACACAATAATGCGATACTCCTGAATCAAACCAAACGTCTAAGGTATCATTTGACTTTTCGTATAAATCTATATCATTTCCCAAGTAAAGAGACGCATCTAAATCATACCAAGCCTCAATTCCAGCCGCTTCTATTTTTTCCGCAACTTTTTCCATTAGCTGAACACTATTTGGATGTGGTTTTTTAGTTTCTTTATGTAAGAATAAAGGTATTGGCGTACCCCATGCTCTTTGCCGTGAAATACACCAATCAGGCCTACTGGATATCATTTTATCGATTCTAGCCTTACCCCAATCTGGGACAAAGCGCACATCATTAGTGATTTTTAATAATTGAGCACGTAATCCTTCTTTGTCCATCGCAATGAACCACTGTGGAGTTGCTCGAAAAATTGTTGGGGTTTTGTGCCGCCAACAATGAGGATAGCTGTGGGTTATCCTTTCAGCATGTAATAATACATTGTTCTCCTGCAATTTAGTAATAATCGCATCATTTATTTTAAGTACTGATTGGCCTGCAAACATTGGTAAATCGCTAACATAACAACCATTTCCTAAAACAGGATTTTTCAAAGGCAAGTTATAAATTTCACCCATATGAAAATCCTCAACACCATGTGCTGGCGCTGTATGAACACAACCTGTACCAGCATCTGTAGTTACATGGCTACCCAAAACAATTGGCACATATGTATCTGAAAACAATGGGTGCTGTAATTCTAATAACTCAAAGCTATTGCCTAAAGCTGAGCCTACAGTAGAATAATCGGAAATTTTATACCTTTCCATAGCTGATACTACTAGATCTTTAGCAATTAAAAAATATCTGTCTGAAGTTGAAATTAAAGAGTAAGTTAATTCTGGATTTAAACTCACAGCTTCATTTGCTGGAAGTGTCCATGGAGTTGTGGTCCATATTGGAACAACAATCTGCTTAACTGGTACATCAACTAATTGCAGCTTTTCAAAGAATTTTTGACTATCTTTTACAACAAAAGCCACATCGATTGCAGTTGAAACTTTATCTTCATAATCTACTTCCGCCTCAGCCAAAGACGAACCACAATCAATGCACCAGTTTACTGGTTTAAATCCTTGGGTCATATGCCCTTTAGCCATCAATTTAGCTAATGCTCTTACAATATTCGCTTCATATTTAAATTCCATTGTAATATAAGGATTTCCCCAATCACCAAAAACACCAAGCCGCTTAAATTCATTACGTTGCACATCTATTTGGGTAGCAGCATATTCTCTACATTTTTTTCTAAAATCAGCAGCAGAAATCTTTACCCCTGCTTTACCAATCTGCTTTTCAACGTTTAATTCTATTGGTAAGCCATGGCAGTCCCAGCCTGGAACGAATGGAGCATCATATCCATTCATAGATTTAGACTTTACTATGAAATCTTTTAAAATTTTATTTAGAGCGTGACCACAATGCAGATGACCATTTGCATATGGAGGACCATCATGCAGAATAAATCTAGGAGATCCTGATCTTAATTCACGTAATCGTTTGTAAACGTCCAATTCTTGCCATTTGTTTAGCATTTCTGGTTCTCTAACTGCAAGTCCTGCTTTCATTGGAAATGCTGTATTTGGTAGATTTAATGTGTCTTTATATTCAGTCATGACTTTCACTCTCTAAACCTCTAACAATGAGGTTGAAAAAAATTACGCGCTAGCTGGACATCTTGTCTTATCTGCGCAATTAACGAATCCAAAGACGAGAATTTTACCTCATCTCGCAACTTGTGTAAAAATAAAACTTCAATTTTTTCACCATATAATGAATCGCTAAAATCAAGAATATGAACTTCTAATATTGATTTAGTGCCATTAATAGTTGGTCTATTGCCAATATTTGCAACCCCTTTATAAATACTCGCATCACTTCTAATAACCTTTACACAAAAAACCCCATGCAAAGACAATTTCTCTTGCTTTAAATGCAGATTAGCTGTTGGCACACCCCACTTTCTTCCTTGAGCATTACCACAAATAACCCTACCTGACAAACTATATTTCCTTCCTAAATACCCTTCTATTTTAGAAAAATCTGCGCTTAATAATGCCTCTCTTACCTTTGTTGAGCTAATTTTAGCGCCATTAATTACAAAATCAGGGCATTTATTTACCGTGCAACTTAGACTATCACCTAATTGTTTTAATAAATCAAAATCACCTTGCCTATTCTTACCAAATCTAAAGTCCTGACCTACTATTAAGTATTTGGTATTTAGGCTTGTGAATAGTACTTGCTTTGCAAAATCAATAGGTGGCATAAAAGCCAACTTTTGATTAAATCTAAGACACAAAACTCTATCAATACCGGCAAGTTTAAGTAACTTTAATTTTTCACTAAACGTTGAAATCCTTGGTGGAGCATCTTCCTTTAAAAAAAACTCTCTTGCTTGCGGTTCAAAAATAATAACAACTGAAGGCAATCCCATTTCATTAGATTTATTTTTAAGAGTATTTAATAAACATTGATGGCCTAAATGCAGGCCATCAAAATTTCCAATAGCAACAACTGCACCATTTGTAAACTCAGGGTATATTTTTATCGTTCGTAATAATTTCATGATGCCACCTTAAAATTGTCCGAACGACAGTATTTTATCCTAGAAAAAGCAGTTGAGATAG
>MHBB01000090.1:27643-28997 GCA_001803185.1 Legionellales bacterium RIFCSPHIGHO2_12_FULL_35_11 | reverse complement strand
TCTAGATCGGCATTCTAATTGAAAATCGATCTGGATTGCTTCACTTCGTTCGCAAAGACGGCAGAATATTTTTCATGCGTAGGCCCTGGTAGTAGAGCTCAACTGCTTTTTCTAGGTTTATGCTGCCGGACGAACAATAAGTATATCACAGTGCGCGCCATGTAATATTGCATCTGCAGTTGAGCCTAACAATAAAGCTAAACCATGCTTACCATGACTACCAGTAACAATTAAATCAATATTATGATCATGTGCTACTTTCAATACTTCATTTTTTATAGATCCAAACTCTAAAATTCTATGCTTTACATCTACGCCAATTTTTTCAGATAAAGAATTTAACTCTTTTTCTGCTTGCTCGCGAATTGATACTTCAACTTCTGCAAAACCAGCAAAACCAGGGTAAGCATAAGCTGGAATCGGTTCAATAACATGCACTAAAAACAAATCCGCTCCATTTTCATCCGCTATTTTCTTAGCTTTATGAGCTGCATTTATTCCAACTTTATCGAAGTCAGTAGCTAATAACACCTTCTTATACATGAATCTCTCCTTGAAATTACAAATTTATAACTATTTTTAACTTATTCGTGCCTCGCAATGACGAATATGTGGCAACAGGACAGGAAAAACTGAACTTAGGTAATAGACTTCTTTCGAAACTCTACTGCAGCGAGTTTCGAAAGAAGTCTAATTAGCTTAACTGGACTTTATGACTTTTTCAAAAAGCACTCAAAATTGTCGTCTTTGCGAACAAAGTGAAGCAATCTAGTGGCGTTTAAGGACTCTAGATTGCTTCACTATCACTCGCAAAGACGCATTTTAGAACATGTCTTTAAAAAGTCATAAAGTCCAGCTTAAGACTAGCAGAATAGAACTCAATTTGACAGTTGATTTTTTAGAATCTTAGAACCTGTTTAAAGTCTTTCAAACATGATATGCTTTGCGAGTTAGCAATGCACCCTCAAACCCGCTTGATACACAGACAATCTTTTTCCGTACTAATTGATACAGCTCAAAGCAGGTTTCCTCAACAATGAGTCGCTGCGCGACATAATTTTTAACCCCCTCACCCTTCTAAAGTGCGGAATGGCAGTTTTCTTATAACACTTTAAAATCTTGAATAGCAGAAATAATATCCTCTTCAGTCGTGTACCTACCAACAGATAATCTAATTGAACTTTTAGCCAAGTCATCGTCTAATCCAATAGCTTTTAATACATATGATGGATTAGAACTAGAAGTTGAACAAGCTGACATTCTTGAAACTGCTAGTCGGCTTAATAAGGGTATTAAATCAGCTCCATCTCTACCTGCAATGCTAAAATTTAAAATTCCAGCTATGCAATGCGAA
>MHBB01000090.1:0-27625 GCA_001803185.1 Legionellales bacterium RIFCSPHIGHO2_12_FULL_35_11 | reverse complement strand
ATATTATTGATATTTTTTATGCCATCCCATAATAAATTTCGCATCCTTTTAATTCTGCTCTGCTCAACAGATAAATCTTGTGCGCTAATAGCAAAAGCCGCTCCCATTCCAACAATTTGATGGGTAGCCAAAGTCCCTGATCTCAATCCACCTTCGTGATTACCTCCAAAGCTTTGTGCTTCAATACGCACTCTCGGTCTTTTCCGAATATATAGAGCTCCAACACCTTTTGGTCCATAATTTTTATGACCAGATAAAGCCATTAAGCTAATATTTGAGTTTTGCATATTTATTGGAACCTTCCCAGCACTTTGTGCGGCATCCACATGAAAAATTATCCCTTTCCCTTTTAATAACTCTCCAATTGCATGAATATCTTGAATCACTCCAATTTCATTATTAACATGCATAATAGCAACTAATATTGTATCTGGCTGCAGTGCCTGTTTTAATTTGTTTAAATCTAATAAACCATTTGGTTCCGGATCTAGGTATGTAACAGTAAATCCTTCTGATTCAAGCTTTACAAAACTATCCAAAACTGATTTATGTTCAGTTTTCATAGTAATTAAATGCTTTCCCTTGCGTTTATAAAATCGCGCTGCACCTAATATTGCTAAGTTATTGGCTTCTGTAGCTCCAGATGTAAAGACTATATCCTCTGAATTAGCGCCAATTAACTGAGCCACTTGTGAACGAGCTTCTTCCACGCCTTTTAAAGCATCTATGCCATATTGATGTTGGGTAGAAGATGGGTTCCCAAACATAGCGTCTGGCCCCATATAATTTAGCATTTTTTTTATTACTCTAGGATCTATAGGCGTTGTTGCCATATAATCAAAATAAATTTGTTTACTCATCACTCTTATGTGCCTATATGGAATTTTGAATTTGTGTCAATATACCACGTAATATGTTTATTTCTAAATCCTCTAATTGCGTCCTATTAAACAATCTACGTAGTTTTTGTAATATTCGTTGATGATTAGCCGATTTTAAGAATTTTAAACTAACTAAAACTTCCTCTAAATGAGCATGAAATCTTTCAATATTTTCATAGCTTGCCATTTCATTTGGTTGAGTTTCAACCTCGATTTTAGGAGATAAAATCTTCATTCTAAGTTCATAACAAACTATTTGCACACTATGCGATAAATTTAATGAACTAAAATCAGCGACACTTGGAATGTTCATATGAAAATGTGCCTGCAATAACTCTTCGTTAGTCAATCCTGAACTTTCTCTACCAAAAATCACTGCAATCTCAGTTTCAGCGTCTTTTGTACTAGCTAAACTTGCAAAATCAGCCGGAGATAAACCCGGCAGAGATAAATCCCTTGGTCGTGCACTTGTTGCACAAATAAGTTTACATCCTTTTAGAGCCTCGGGTAATGTATCAACAATTACCGCTTTTCTTAGGACATCAAAAGCACCTGATGCCATTTCATGAGCTTTTCTGTATGGTGATAAATTTGGATTAACCAAATATAACCGATCTACCCCCATAGTCTTCATGGCCCTGCAAGCAGAGCCAATATTTCCAGGATGAGTTGTTCCGACTAAAACTATTCTAATTTTATTTAAATTCATTTTACTTCATAAAGGTTAATTTGTTATCTTTTATACTAACTTTAATTGTATCACCAGGCTTAAACTCTCCCCTAATTAAAGCCTCGGCTAAAGGATTTTCTAGCTTTTGTTGAATTGTTCGCTTAAGTGGCCTTGCTCCATAAACCGGATCGAAGCCATTTTCAGCCAAATAATCAATTCCATATTGTTGGATATCTAACTTAATATCTTGACTATGAAGCCGCTTTCGCAAATGCTCAATTTGAATTTTAGCAATATTACCTATTTGATCTTTATTTAGCGAATGAAATACTACACTTTCATCGATTCTATTAATAAATTCAGGTCTAAAATGTTGACTTACTAAATCCATTACCGCATTTTTAATTTCCTCATAACTATTTCTACCAGTCATTTCTTGGATTAAGTTAGAACCAAGATTAGAAGTCATTACAATTACAGTGTTTCTAAAATCAACTGTTCTTCCTTGACCATCTGTTAATCGACCATCATCTAAAACTTGCAGTAAAATATTAAACACATCTGGATGAGCTTTTTCTATTTCATCTAATAATAAAACAGAGTATGGTCTTCTACGCACTGCCTCTGTTATATAGCCACCCTCCTCATACCCAACATATCCTGGAGGAGCACCAATTAATCTAGCCACTGAATGCTTTTCCATAAATTCCGACATATCAATCCGAACCATTGCATCTTGACTATCAAATAAAAAATCAGCTAATGATTTACAAAGCTCGGTTTTTCCAACACCGGTTGGTCCTAAAAATAAAAATGATCCAACTGGGCGATTAGGATCTGATAAACCAGATCTAGAACGCCGAATCGCATTACTTACAGCATCAACCGCCTCATCCTGGCCTATTAATCTATGATGTAAAACATCTTCCATATGTAATAGTTTTTCTTTTTCTCCTTCTAACATCTTTGCAACAGGAATCCCTGTCCATTTAGACACGATTTCAGCTACCTCTTCAGATGTAACTTTATTCCGGACAAGTTTTGTTTCCATAGTTTTGCCACTGGCTGAGTCCTTTAGCTCTTTTTCTAAAGATGGAATTACTCCGTATTGCAACTCCGACATACGTCCAAGATCGCCTGCTCTTCTTGCTGTTTCAAGCTCAATTTTCGCATTTTCTAATGATTCTTTAATATGACTTGTGCCCTGTAACGATGCTTTTTCAGAATGCCATAATTCAGTTAAGTCTGCGTGTTCTTTTTCTAATTCATCTATATTTTTTTGTAAATCTTCTAAGCGCTTTTTAGAAGCGTCATCATGCTCTTTTTTTAATGCTTCTCGCTCTATTTTTAATTGGATTAGCCGCCTATCAAGTTTATCCAAACTTTCTGGTTTTGAGTCTATTTCCATACGAATTTGGCTGCCAGCCTCATCTATTAAATCAATAGCCTTATCAGGAAGTTGTCTATCTGTGATATATCTATGAGATAAAGTAGCTGCTGCAACAATAGCTGGATCTGTTATTTCAATACCATGGTGTATTTCATAACGTTCTTTTAATCCACGCAATATTGCTATTGTATCCTCTACTGTAGGTTCATCTACTAAAACTTTTTGAAATCTTCTCTCAAGCGCTGCGTCTTTTTCAATATATTTCCGATACTCATCTAAAGTTGTTGCGCCAATACAATGTAATTCTCCTCTGGCTAATGCGGGTTTTAACATATTTCCCGCATCCATAGCTCCTTCTGCCTTACCAGCACCTACCATCGTATGTAATTCATCAATAAATAAAATTACTTGTCCTTCTTGTTTAGATAAATCATTAAGTACAGCTTTTAATCTTTCCTCAAACTCACCGCGGAATTTAGCTCCAGCTATTAAAGCACCCATATCTAATGACAATAACCGCTTATTTTTTAATCCCTCTGGAACTTCATTATTAATAATTCTGCTTGCAAGTCCTTCTACAATTGCTGTTTTACCAACCCCTGGCTCACCAATTAATACAGGATTATTCTTAGTACGCCTTTGCAAAACTTGAATTGTTCGCCGAATTTCATCATCCCGTCCTATAACTGGATCTAACTTTCCAAGCTCTGCCTGCTCAGTAAGATCTTGTGTATATTTTGCCAATGCTTGGCGTTTGTCTTCCGCCTCAGGATCGCGCACCCTCTCCCCTTGTCGTAAATCATTTATTGCTTTTGTAATAGCTTGCAGATCAACGCTCGATTTTTTTAATATTTTAGCAAGAGAACCGCCCTCCTCTAAGGCAGCTAAGATAAATAATTCGCTAGAAATGTATTCATCTTTTCTAGTTTGAGCGATTTTATCAGTCAAGTTTAATGTTCTATTTAAACTATTTGAAATATGGATTTCACCATTCATTCCAGATACTTTAGGCAACTTCTCAATAGCCTGGTTAAGTAATACAGTTAATTCTGGAACATTCGCCCCAGATTTAGTAAGTAAAGGCCGACATGTACCACCATCTTGCTCTAATAATGCCCTCATTAAATGCTCAGGCTCAATGAAACTATTCTCCTGACCAAGCGCTATAGATTGTGCATCAGCAATAGCCATTTGAAATTTTGATGTAAGTTTATCCATTCTCATTTATTATCTCCTCTATTGCTTTAAATAATAGTGTATATGCAGTAAGATGGGGTTACTATTTTCTAATTCAAGTAAAAATAATGAATCAATCAACTATAACTGATAGCCAAAATTCTCAAGAATTATTAAATCAAATTATTTTTGAACATTTTAACGAGCAAAAAAGAAAAAGAAAAAGTAGATTATTTCGCCGAATCATTTATACAGTGATTTTTTTAATATTGCTCGGCATATTAAGCTTTAATCATATGGAAGATACCACTATAAAATTTAAACCGCATGTTGGTTTAATCGATATCAAAGGTGAAATTCTAGACTCGCAGTTTAGTAGTTCCGACAGCCTTATGAAAAGTTTAGCAAATGCTTATCATAACAAAGGATTACAAGCAGTAATTTTACGTATTGATAGCCCTGGCGGCAGTCCAGTTCAAGCTGATTATATGTATAACGCTCTAAAGTATTTTATGAAAAAATATCCAAATATCAAAACATATGCCGTATGTGTTGACTCATGCGCTTCGGCTGCTTACTATGTTGCCAGTGCTGCAGATGAAATTTACGCTAATCCAACAAGTATGGTTGGCTCAATAGGCGTGGTATATAATGGATTTGGATTCGTTGACCTAATAAACAAGCTAGGGATCTCTAGAAGACTTATCACATCCGGACAAAATAAAGGCTTTATGGATCAATTTTCTCCTGTTAATCCTAATCAAGAAAAAGACTTGCAAGACATGTTAAATTTAATTCACCAGCAATTTATAAACCAAGTAAAAGCTGGCAGAGGAAGTAGGCTTAAAATCGACCCGAATACTTTCTCAGGTTTAATTTGGACTGGAGAACAAGCAAAGCAAATGGGTTTAATCGATGGTTTTGCAAGTAGCGGTCAATTGGTTAGAGATGTTATCAAAATAGACTCTGTAGTAGATTATACTGAAAAGACCAGTGTTTTAGATCAATTTGCAGACAAACTTGGTTCATCTATGCTTGGCCAACTTCCCAAGTCACTAAATATGAAGCAAGGTTTCCAGGAAATATATGGTTAAAATAGAAAATATTTCTTTAGAAACAATAAAAACCTGTCTAACTCCAAGACCAAAAAATTGTCATAAAGGAATGCTTGGAAACGTTTTAGTTATAGGTGGTGATTATGGAATGCCTGGAGCAGTTAAGATTGCTGCTGAAGCTGCTTTAAGGGTTGGTGCAGGATTAGTTACCGTTATTACCAGAAAAGAACATGTGCCTGTTGTTGTTTCTACTAGACCAGAACTTCTATGCTATGGAATTGATACTAACCTGGTACTTTTAGACAATCTAATAAATAGCGCAACTGTCATTTGTATAGGTTCAGGCCTTGGACAAAGCTCATGGTCATCCATGCTATTTGACAAAGTTACAAATGTTAATAAACCGCTAGTAATTGATGCAGATGGTTTAAATTTACTAGCTAAACTAGATATAATTCCAACAAACTCAAAAAATTGGATTCTGACTCCGCACCCAGGTGAGGCCGGGCGTTTATTAGGTATAACCAATTTTGAAATTCAAAACTCTAGAGAAGAAAGCATTTTAAAAATTCAAAATAAATACGGCTGTACTATTGTCTTAAAAGGCCATGAAACTTTGCTTTCTGAAAATCAATCTTTGATAAAAAAGTGTACTATTGGCAATCCAGGAATGGCAAGTGCTGGTATGGGTGACTTGCTCAGTGGAATTATTTCAGGCTTATTTGCACAAACTCTGTCACCACTTAAATCTGCAGAAGCAGGAGTTATGCTTCATGCGCATGCTGGTGATTTGGCTATGCAAAGAATTGGTTCAAACTGTGTTTTGGCGTCTGATCTTTTTTTTGATATTAAAATATCATGTTGTTAATTTTGTAATAAATATTATAATTAAACTAATAGCTGATTAAAACAGAAACCAATAGATCATAAAATGCCTAACGATACTATACTTGTCTTACAAAAAAACTCTAATGATACCTATGTCGTGGGTGACATTCATGGTGAGCTAGAGATATTCAATAAAATTGTAGCTAATTTAAAGCAAAATGATACGTTAGTTATCGTTGGTGATTTGATAGATAGAGGCATGGATCCAAAAACAAACATACCGACTACCCCTGATATTTTAGATTTTATTATTAATAATCAAAATAATCCTCAAAAAAAAATAAATATTTACTCTGTAGCAGGAAATCATGAAATTAATTTCGTAAGGGCTATGAATATTTTTTTAAATAAGCCAAATTGGAATAGAAACGATATTAATGAATTACTTATACTAATTATTAACGGCGGTCGTTGGATTTTTGACCCTTTAGATAATGAAAATATTCAAGATGTTTTATTGCATTATGAGACCTTCCGAGGTAAAAGTGCTAATTCGCATGAAATTTCACCTTTTCAAGATACCATAGTTGATTATTTTAATATGATTAAGGAATCTCCGAATAAAACAATATATTTTCATCCAAAAATTGGTGAATATATAGAATTTATAGAATCTCTTCCTTTGATAATTAAAATAGATGCGGATAATAATCCTGCTTGGGTAGTACATGCTGATCTACCATATTCAGATAAAAACTTAGAAAATATGATTAGCAAAAAATTGAAATTTAATCTACTTGCAAAGTTATATATAACTGAAACTCGTGAAGATATTTATCAAGATAATAATAGAGGCAAAGAGTCTAATACGATAACATATTGCGGACATAATATTATTCGAGATTCTGTAATACCTGTGCGAGAAAATTCTCTACATGTAAATTTAGATTTTGGCATGTACTATACTCATCAAGCAATACTCGTTAATCATACCAAAGGACTTACAAAAGGAATAACTCGTGAGGAATTTGAATTAGATGAGGATGAGCATAATCAAGATGAAGAATATATAGAACTTTTAATAGCAACGAATAGTATTAACGAGTTTTTAATTAAACACAGAAGTATCCATGATAATAACTGTAGCATATCTAAAATGAATAATACCTTATTTGGAACGCCTTCTGCCGGAAAAAATCCCAGTATTCCTTGTTCTCAAAATTTAGCGGAATCGCAAAATAAACTAAAATAAAAATACAATTTTCCATCATCAGTCAAATTTTTTAAGGCCACTGGATGACATGTCTTTAACAAAAAGATAAAACTTACCCTGCCTATCCGGGGTTGCCACATACCGGATCACCGGATAGGCAGGAAACTTACTACAAAATGTATCTCATTAAATCTTCATCAATAATCAATTTACCTAAATGTTTATTAACATAAGTCTTGTCAACGGTAATTTTTTCGCCTGATTTATCTGTTGCTTCAAATGATACAACTTCCAATAATCTTTCCATAACTGTATACAATCTACGCGCACCGATATTTTCAGTCCGTTCATTAACTTGCCAAGCTACTTCTGCGATTCTTAAAATTCCTGTTTTTGAGAATTTTAAATCTACACCTTCTGTTGCCATAAGCGCAATATATTGTTCTGTAAGAGAAGCAAATGGTTCAGTCAAAATAGAGACAAAATCCTCGACTTTTAAAGCAGATAACTCGACTCTAATTGGCAAACGTCCCTGCAACTCAGCTATCAAATCTGAAGGCTTAGCAACTTGAAATGCTCCTGAAGATATAAATAAAATATGATCTGTTTTAATCATGCCATACTTAGTTGATACAGTAGAACCCTCTAATAACGGCAATAAATCACGCTGCACGCCTTCTCTAGAAACATCCCCACCGTGCTCAGATCTTTTAACAACTTTATCTATTTCATCAATAAAAACTATCCCATTTTGTTCAATATTTTCAATAGCATTTACTTTTAGATCTTCTTCATTAATTAATTTACTAGCTTCTTCTTCTGTCAAAATTTTATAAGCTTTTTTTATAGGCATTTTTCTTGTTTTTGTTTTACCACTACCAATTTGTTGAAACATAGATGTCAATTGACTAGTCATTTCTTCCATGCCAGGAGGAGCCATTATTTCAACGCCTAAATTACTCTGTGCTACATCAATTTCAATTTCTTCATTATCTAATAATCCATCACGAAGCTGCTTTCTGAATGATTGTCTTGCTGCAGAATCTTTTTCTTTAACATCTGTATTTCCTCCACGAACTGGTGGCAGTAATATATCTAATATTCGGTCTTCAGCTGCTTCTTCTGCTGGATGTTGCACTTTTTTAATAGCAAGCTCTCTCTGTTGCTTGACCGCTATATCAGCTAAATCTCTAATTATTGAGTCAACATCACGCCCAACATACCCTACCTCTGTGAATTTTGTCGCTTCAACTTTTACAAATGGAGCATCAACAAGCTTTGCCAACCGTCTTGAAATTTCAGTTTTACCAACACCTGTTGGGCCAATCATTAAAATATTTTTTGGCATAATTTCATTGCGCAAATCAACATCATTAATTTGCATTCTACGCCATCTATTTCTTAGCGCTATCGCTACTGCTCTTTTTGCTTCATACTGACCAATAATATGTTTGTCCAATTCCTCTACAATTTCACGAGGAGTCATAATACTTTTATACTCATTCACTTTCATTGTCTAATTCTTCTATCGTTAAATTATGATTTGTATATACACAAATATCGCCAGCGATATTTAAGCTTTTTTTTACTATATCTAATGCGCTAAGCTTTGTATTATCTAGAAGGGCTATTGCTGCTGATTGCGCATATGGTCCACCAGATCCGATAGCCATCAACCCATTTTCTGGCTCAACTACATCCCCATTACCAGTTATGATTAAAGATGTAGTTTTATCTGCAACAGCAAGCAATGCCTCTAACCGACGTAACATTCTATCTGTTCGCCAGTCTTTAGCTAACTCAACTGCTGCTCGTAGCATATGGCCTTGATATAACTCAAGCTTAGCTTCAAATCTCTCAAATAATGTAAAAGCATCAGCCGTTCCTCCTGCAAATCCAGCAATCACCCTGTCTTTGTATAAACGTCGTACTTTTCTAACGTTACTTTTCATTACTGTATTACCTTGAGTGGCTTGCCCATCACCGCCTATAACTACTTTATTACCTCTTCTAACAGATAAAATAGTTGTACCTCGAAATTGTTCCACATTTACTCCTTCATATCTGCTAACTCAATTGCTTCAGGTCCCTGACCTTCATACCAAAGAGTTACAAATAAAACCATAATTATTGGTCCAACAAATAAACCTAATAACCCTAATGTTTCTACGCCACCAAGTATTCCAAACAATACGGCCAAAAATGGCAACTTAATAGCTCCACCAATTAAAACAGGTTTGATGAAATGATCAGCTATAAACATAATAATGGTGCCAGAAATAACTACAATAACAGCGGCCATCATACTCCCGTTAAATACTAATATGAGGGCAACTATCCCAAATGCAATAGGCACAACAAAAGGTATCATTGCAGCAAAAGCTGTCACAAACCCCATTAAGGTCGGCGCTGGAAAACCGATTAAGCCATAACATAGCCCCATCAGAACCCCTACTCCTACTCCAACAACAATAGTTCCATTAACAGTTGCTCGCAAAGCCTTTGGTAATTTTTCAGCATACCTGAACCATCTTTTTCCCAAACAATAACTACCGATTTTGTTAATTTCTTTAGCTAAAATATCACCATCGCGATAAAGAAAAAAAAGAGACAATAATGTAAAACCAACTTGCACACTTCTATGTACCAAATGCCCGCCAACTAATTTAATATAATTACTAGTTGGCGTTAATGGCAGATGCATATTAGAAAGAAATCCCTTTACACTACCAGGTTGACCAATATGAGCATCCCAATATGTTTCCAAATCTTTGCCAATAATTGGTAATTCTTGGATAAAAGAAGGTGCTGCACCGCCTGCAGAATTAATCTGATGCAGATAGTTTAAAAAAAACTGAAACTCTTTTACTAAAATCGTTATAAACCAGCTAAGCGGTAAAATTAATATGAAAACTAAAATCATTGTAAATAATAATGAAGCTACATTATCCCATCCTCGAAAAATTTTTCGCCATTTTTGATATAAAGGATACGTGGACATAGAAATTATGGCTGCCCAAACAAGAGATGGTACAAATCTATGGATAATGAATAAAGACATTGCAACAATTAGAATAGTTAACCCTATACTTATCAACTCTCTGTGATTTGAAGTCATATTTTAAATGCCCATATAATTAGGTGAAGTAATACAGAAGCATAAATCGCGGCTACCACATCATCAACCATTATTCCTAAACCACCTTTTATCTTTGTGTCTAACCAACCTATCGGCCAAGGTTTCCAAATATCAAAAATTCTAAATAAAATAAATCCTAAAAAAAGCGAACTTAGACTAAATGGCACCAAAAACATCACCAATAAAAATCCAACAATTTCATCAATTACTATTCCTTTATAGTCTTCAACTCCTAAGTCATTAGTAACTTTTTCTGAAACAACTGTACCCAACATAAAAAGTAATACTGTTATTAAAAAATATAACGATGATGGTATATTCAAAAGTAGTAAATATAGCGGTATTGCAGCTAAAGTACCCCAGGTTCCTGGGGCATTTGTAATTAGGCCGCTACCAAAACCAAATGCTACAAAATAAACTGGTGTAGTCCATACTTTTCCTAAATGCTTTCTGATCTTTTCAGAATCTTTCAAGTATGATTTTTTTTTATTCCTAGATTTAGGATTAATTATCAGTTTTTGGAGTAGAGTCTTTATCTGCATTTAAACCTCTAGTCATAACGATCTCAGTAGACCGTACTTTTTGAGCTAAATTATGTAAGACTCCATTAACATATCGGAATCCATCCTGTGAACCAAATTGTTTAGCAAGCGAAACAGACTCATCTAGAATAACTCTATAAGGTATTTCAAGGCAATGAAATAATTCAAATGAAGATAATCTTAATATTGTTAACTCAATAGGATTTAAAGATTCTAATGGCCTATCAAGAAAAGGGGAAAAGGCTAATTCGATTTCAGAAAGATTTTTAGGAACTCCATGTAAAATACGCGTGTAGTACTCTACATCAACTTTTTCCATATTATTAATTGCTCTAAATTGCGCCTCAATTTCTGATATATCAGTCTTAGACATATGCCACTGATATAAAGACTGTAAGGCCAATTTTCTTGCTTTTCGTTTTCCATTAATCGCTTGATTACCCACAATTTACTCTCATATATCTTTTAGTTGACTGATAGCTTGGGTAAATTCACTAACATCTTCAAAACGTTTATAAACAGAAGCAAAACGCACATACGCAACTCTATCTAATCGATATAATTGCTCCATTACCCACTCTCCAATTTGGCGAGATTCAATTTCTCTCTCGCCACTTCTCCTGATCTTTTGCATAATTACCACAATAGAATCTTCAAGTGCATCAGCTCCAACCGGTCTTTTTTCTAAAGCGCGCAGCATTCCAGCTCGCAAATTTTCTATACTAAAAAGCTCTCTGCTACCGCTACGCTTTATTATCATAGGCATGATAAGCTCAGCCGATTCAAAGGTTGTAAATCTCTCATGACAAAGCAAACACTGCCGCCTTCTTCTGACTTCAGCACCTTCTGCAACCAACCGAGAATCAATCACTTTTGTATCATTAGCATGACAAAACGGACAATACATAATTATTCTTCAATATTATTATAAACTGGAAATCTATTACAAAGATCTAATACTTTTGATTTTGTCGATGCAATTACCACGTCATTAGTATGATCATCCAAAACATCTGTTATCCAACCAGCTAATTCTCGAGCTTCTACTTCTTTAAATCCTCTAGTAGTAATAGCTGGGGTACCTATTCTAAGTCCGCTGGTTACAAAAGGCGAACGTGGATCATTTGGAACAGTATTTTTATTCACAGTGATATTTGCCAAATCAAGAGCAGCATCAGCTGCTTTCCCAGTAATACCTTTGTCTATCAAATCAATTAGCATAAGATGATTTTCTGTGCCTCCAGAAACTATCTTATAACCTCTTTCCATTAAAACTTTTGCCATTTCTTTAGCATTAGCAATAACTTGCCTTTGATAGGCAACAAATTCTGGTTGCAATGCCTCTAAAAAAGCAACCGCTTTAGCCGCAATAACATGCATTAATGGGCCACCCTGGGTTCCGGGGAAAACAGCCTTGCTTAATTTTGCTTCAATTTCATCATTGGCCTTAGCTAAAATCATCCCTCCTCTTGGGCCACGCAATGTTTTATGGGTTGTGGTAGTTACAACATCTGCATAAGGAATAGGCGATGGTGAAAGCTTAGCTGCAATAAGACCTGCAACATGAGCCATATCAGCCATAAGGTAAGCTCCAACCTTATCAGCCACCTTGCGAAATCTCTCCCAGTCTACATTTTGAGAGTAGGCTGAAAATCCTGCAATTATAAGTTTTGGCTTATGGATAACTGCCTTTTCTTCCATATCATCATAATCTATTAGGCCAGTATCATGATTTAAACCGTATTGTATGGAATGATAAATTTTACCAGAAAAATTAACTGGCGAACCATGTGTTAGATGCCCGCCATGCGGTAATGCCATGCCTAAAACCAAATCTCCTGGATTAATCAAAGCCATCATTACAGCCGAATTTGCCTGAGAACCTGAGTGCGGTTGAACATTTACATAATCTGCATCAAACAACTCTTTAGCTCTTGCTATTGCTAAATTCTCCGCAATATCAACAAATTCACACCCGCCATAATATCTTTTTCCAGGATAACCTTCAGCATATTTATTCGTAAGCTCTGAGCCTTGTGCTTGCATAACCTTTTTACTTGCATAGTTTTCAGAGGCAATAAGTTCGATATATTCTTCTTGGCGCACTCTTTCTTTAAGAATTGCATCCCAAAGTTCTTTATCAAATTCTCTTATTGTTAAATTATCAAGCATCTATCGCCTCCGAATTTATCCTAAAGTACCCATGAGCATCCATATTACCATGTGCCTTAAATTTTTCAATAAACATAATAAACATATTGATAGTGTTTAGCAGTAAGATTACAATAAAATCTGTAACTTTAGCCGTTAAACCATGCAATGGCATTCGCTTAAGAAAAAAGTGTTGTCGTTGCGAACGTAGTGAAGCAATCCAGAGCATATTTATGCTCAAGGATCGAACTAGATTGCTTCGCTGTGCTCGCAACGACGAAAATTAAAACATTCTATTTTTTTAAGCGAATGCCATTGGTTAAACCTGAGTTATCTAAATTCTAACTTTACCACCATAATTTAATACACAATATGATGACAATTAAAAAAACACTTGCGTTAATACTAGAAGTTTATAAAAAATCACCCAAATTGGTGCGCTTAATAGCTCTTTCAGTAGCTATAATTTTTTCATGCATTATTCTATTTAACCTAGGAAAAACCTTACTAATCAAATATTTATTTGCAAGATATACTCCTCCAGCAATTTCAGTATCAACAGCAAAAGTTCAAGAAATACAATGGCAGCCAAAAATTTCAACTATTGGAAATTTTTCGGCTATAAATGGGGTTGATGTAAACTCTGAGTCGCCAGGAAATGTTACAAAAATATACTTTAAATCAGGCCAATTTATAAAAAAAGGCGAGCCGTTACTAGATATTGATGACTCTGTTGAGCAGGCTGTATTGAAGTTTAACGAAGCCGACCTAAGTCTGCAAAATACTGAATATAAAAGGCAAGCAGACTTGTTGAATAAAAATGCGACTTCAACATCTAGTGTTGATCAAGCACGAGCAAAACTTCTAGAAGCTGAAGCTAATCTTGATAAAACAAAAGCATCAATCGAACAAAAACATATTAAAGCCCCGTTTTCTGGCGTTCTCGGAATAAGACAAGTTAGTCTTGGTCAATATATTCAACCAGGTAAAACAGGAATTGTGTCACTACAATCATTAGATCCAATATTTTTAAAATTTTATCTACCAGAGCATCTAATAAGTAATATTCACAAAAATCAATTAATAATGTTCGAAGTTGATCAGAATCCTAAGTATATTTTTGCCGGTAAAGTGACTGCTATTAACTCTAAGTCGGATATAAAAACACACAACATCGAAATTCAAGCCAAACTAAGTAATTGCTCAACTAAAGATCTTCTGGATATTAAAAAATCTAAAATTATTAACACAAAAAAACCTCCTCTATCGAATAAAGTATTAATCGAATGTAACACTAAAAAAAATCATGATAACAATATTACAGACTTTAATTTTATGCCCGGAATGTTTGCAGAAATAAATATTATTAAACCTCCTAAAAACAAAGTGTTAATTGTTCCTAAAACAGCAATTTCTTTCACAATGTATGGTGATTCAGTGTTTGTTGTAGAAAAAGATCCTAATTTTAAAAAGGGCAAAAAAGGTAAAGATATTTTTCTTGTGAAACGTGTTTTTGTAACGACAGGGGATGATCAGGGAAATTATATAATTATTAAAAAAGGACTAGAAAAAGGACAAACGATAGTATCTTCCGGGGAGCTTAAGCTACAGGATAACACTAGAGTTACAATAAATAACTCTGTAAAACTAACTGATTCTACAAACATTGAAACATTAGGACAGTAACTAATGAAATTCACCGACTTATTTATTAAAAGACCTGTTCTGTCTTCAGTTGTTAGCCTGCTAATCTTATTTTTTGGAATTAATTCTTTATTAAAACTCCCTATTCGCCAATTTCCTAAGATGAATTCTACAGTAATTAGCGTTACTACATCATATCCTGGAGCTGATTCGAGTCTTATATCTGGTTTTATTACAACACCTCTTGAAGCTGCAATAGCAAGTTCGGAAGGAATAGACTACATGACATCTGAAAGTGTTGCTGGAACAAGCAATATTGATGTGTATTTGAAGGTAAACTTCAACCCTGATAGAGCATTTACAGATATTATGAGTAAAGTGCAACAAGTTAAAAATAATCTTCCCCCTAATTCACAAGAGCCTGTTATTATTAAAAAATCTGACTCTTCTACCGCTTTGCTATATATAAGTTTAAATAGCACTGCGATGACACCGCAACAAATCACTGACTACGCACTAAGGGTTGCGCAGCCAGAGCTGCAAACAATTGCTGGGGTTGCAGATGTAAATGTTTTAGGCGGTCAAACATACGCTATGCGAATATTTCTAAATCCAATAAGAATGGCAGCAACAAATGTTAGCCCCGAAGATATTTCTCAAGTATTGGCAAAAAATAACTATTTAACTGCTGCAGGCAGCACAAAAGGCGAATATATATCCATTAATCTTCGGGCAAAAACAAATATGTCTACCCCAGAGGAATTCAAAAATCTAATAGTAAGAACAGAAAAAAATGCTGTTATTAAACTAAAAGATGTTGCAAAAATAGAACTAGGCTCTGAAAATTATGATTCCTCTGTAAGGTTTGACGGGAAAAAGGCTGTTTTTCTTGCAATATCTGCCACCCCAACTGCTAATCCACTAACAGTAATAAAAGATATTAGAAAATTATTTCCAATAATCCAACAACAATTTCCGCCCTCTCTTTCAGGTACAATTGTCTACGATGCTACCGAATATATTCATGCCTCTATAAATGATGTTTTAACTACAATAATTGAATCTGCAGTAATAGTAATATTTGTAATTTACTTATTTTTAGGATCTCTACGGTCAGTTTTAATTCCAATAGTTACAATTCCGCTATCTCTTATCGGGGTATGCACGCTTATTATGTTTTTAGGTTATTCAATTAACTTATTAACCTTATTAGCATTTGTACTAGCTATCGGATTAGTTGTTGATGATGCTATCGTGGTTGTTGAAAATATTCACAGGCATATTGAACATGGCTTATCCCCGCTTGATGCAGCTCTTATTGGTGCTAGAGAAATTGCCACCCCAGTCATTGCTATGACTATTACTCTTGCCGCTGTCTATGCACCAATTGGATTTATGGACGGATTAACTGGAACATTATTCAAAGAATTTGCTTTTACCCTTGCATGCTCAGTAATTATCTCAGGTATTATTGCACTTAGTTTATCACCTATGATGTGCTCTAAAATTCTCTCATCCGAAGTGAACTCTGGCAAATTTGCCTTAATTTTGGATAAATTTTTTGATAATTTACAAATTAAATATCAACAAATTCTTCATGAAATATTAAATTCCAGAGCAATTATTGCTTTTCTTGCATTAGTAGTTTTAACAATGCTTCCATATCTTTATTCACATACCGCTAAAGAGACAGCTCCAGAAGAAGACGCTGGATTTTTTTTCGTAATTAGTAATGCACCTGAAGCAGCGAGTCTGAACTACATAGAGGCTTATACAAAAACATTTGATAAAATATACAGTAGCTTTCCTGAAGCAGAACATTCTTTTACAATAAACTTAAAAACAGCAAATTCTGGCGTAGTTTTAAAGCCATGGAGTAAAAGGAAAAAAACACAATTTGATTTAAAAGAACCTTTGCAAAACAAATTAAATGCAGTAGCTGGCTTACAATCTTATGTAATTATTCCGCCGGCTCTACCTGGTGCTGGTGGTGGGACGCCGGTTAAATTTATTATTAAATCATCAAGCGACTTTAAAAGTCTTGTCGATGTTTCCGATAAACTTACCAAAATTGCTAAAAGTAGTGGGTTATTTATGTTTTTAGATAATACGCTAAAATATAATCATCCTGAAATTCAAATAAATATTAATCGTACCAAAGCTTCAGATCTTGGATTAGACATGGAAGATATAGGTAAAAGTATTTCTGGCGCCATGTCAGGTGGATATGTTAATTTTTTTGATTTACAAGGCAGAAGTTATAAAGTAATTCCTCAATTAGAAAGAAAATATAGGCTTGACGTAGATCAAGTCAATAATATTTATGTAAATACTAAATCAGGTAGCATGGTGCCATTATCTACTATAGTAGATTATACCAAGACAATTGGTCCAAATCAGAAAACCCATTTTCAACAATTAAATTCTGCTATGATTCAAGGTATTATGTTACCTGGACATACTTTAGGGGAAGGTCTTAAATTTTTAAAAGATCATGCTATAAAAATTCTACCAAGTGGCTTTTCTTATGACTATGCTGGTCAATCAAGACAATTCATGCAAGAAGGCAATAGTCTCATGATAGCTTTTTTCTTAGCCATTGTAGTAATTTATTTAGTGCTTGCTGCTCAATATGAAAGTTTTAGAGACCCTCTCATAATTTTAATTAGCGTGCCTATGTCTGTTTGTGGTGCTCTCATTCCTCTTAATTTAGGAGCATCTTCTATCAATATTTATACACAAGTTGGATTAATCACTTTGATTGGTCTAATTAGTAAACACGGAATATTAATAGTAGATTTTGCCAATAAATTACAAATCGAGAAAAAATTATCTAAAAGAAATGCTGTTGAAGAAGCGGCGGCAATTCGCTTACGCCCAATCTTAATGACTACAGCAGCTATGGTTTTTGGCGTTTCCCCTCTTCTAATTGCAAGTGGCGCTGGCGCTGTTAGTCGATTTGATATTGGGATTGTTATAACATCTGGTTTATTAATTGGCACATTATTTACCCTATTTGTAATTCCAACTATATATACATATTTAGCCAAGGATCATACAAATAAATCTTAAATCCCTGCCAGATAGGCAGGCTTAAATCTACAATTTTGTATACTATTACTCTAGTCTATAAATTTATATTCAAAATAATTTTAGCGATGTTATAATACGTTCCTTTAAAAATACGATAGGCAAAGTAGGCATGGATAAGACATACTCACCAAAAGCAATTGAAGAAGACTGTTATAAACAGTGGGAATCTCATCATTATTTTGAACCACAAGGTGATAAAGATCCTTTTTGCATTATGCTTCCGCCACCAAATATAACTGGAACATTGCATATGGGGCATGGTTTTCAGCACACTTTGATTGACGCCTTAATTCGTTATAAAAGAATGATGGGACATAAAACTCTCTGGCAACCTGGCACAGATCATGCTGGAATATCTACACAATTAGTTGTTGAAAGACAACTAGATAAAAAGGGCTTGTCTAGAAAAGATATGTCTAGAGATGAATTTCTTGAAATTGTATGGAAATGGAAAGAAGAAAATGGCAGTCAAATAACCAATCAAATGCGCAGAATTGGTTCATCGACAGATTGGTCGCGTGAAAGATTCACAATGGATGAAGGTTTATCTGCTGCTGTACAAAAAGTATTTGTGCAGTTATACGATGAAGGGTTAGTTTATCGTGGTACAAGACTTGTTAATTGGGATCCACAATTAGGTACGGCTATCTCTGATCTGGAAGTGATTTCTGAAGAAGAAGATGGATTTTTGTGGCATATCAATTACCCTGTTGTTGATTCTAATGAATTTGTAACTATCGCTACAACCAGACCAGAAACATTATTGGGAGATGTGGCTGTTGCCGTTCATCCGCAAGATGAAAGATTCCAACATCTAATTGGCAAAGAAGTACTTCTACCATTGTGTGATAGAAAAATACCAATTATCGCTGATGAATTTGTAGATATAGAATTTGGTAGTGGATGTGTAAAAATAACCCCTGGCCATGATTTTAACGATTATATTATTGGGAAACAGCATAACTTACCACTTATAAATATTTTTACTAAAAAAGCCGCCTTAAATAAAAATGCCCCCCTTAAATATCAAGGGATTGATAGATTCATAGCTAGAGAAAAAATAGTAGCTGATCTTAAAGAAGCTGGTTTATTGGTGAAAGTAGAACCATATAAATTAAAAATTCCTCGTGGTGAAAAATCTAATGTTATTATAGAACCTCTATCAACTGATCAATGGTATGTAAAAACTGCAGAACTTGCCCAGCCAGCTATTGATGCCGTAAAAAATGGAGATATCAAATTTGTTCCTGAAAACTGGAGTAAAACATACTTTAATTGGATGGAGAATATCAATGACTGGTGCATATCTCGTCAACTATGGTGGGGCCATAGAATTCCAGCATGGTACGATACGGAAGGTCGCATTTATGTAGGATATAGTGAAAAGGATGTTAGATTTAAATACAAACTTCCGGCTGACTTACATTTAAAACAAGATGATGATGTTTTAGATACTTGGTTTTCATCGTCCCTTTGGCCATTCTCTACTTTGGGTTGGCCTGAGAGAACCCAAGACCTAGAAGAGTTTTATCCAACAAGCGTCTTATTTACTGGCTTTGACATTATTTTCTTTTGGGTTGCCAGGATGATAATGATGGGGCTAAAGTTCACTTGTAAAGTACCATTTAAAGAAGTTGTGATCACAGGCCTGATTTGCGATATAGATGGCAAAAAAATGTCTAAATCTAAAGGGAATGTTATTGATCCATTAGATATTATTGAAGGAATAACTTTAAAAAATTTATTAGAAAAACGCACTAGTAGTCTTATGTTGCCATCATTACGAGACAAAATTACTAAATCTACGCGGAAAAATTTTCCAAATGGAATACCAGCGTATGGAACTGACGCTCTTCGTTTCACCTACTGCTCTTTTGCATCAAATACTAGACAGGTAAAATTTGATATTCATCGTGTTGAAGGATATAGAAACTTTTGTAATAAACTTTGGAACGCAGCTAGATTTGTTTTACTTAGTACCGAGGAAGATAGAGGCGAATTTGACGACGGAGCATTTCAATATAGTCTTGCTGATCAATGGATTTTGTCTCTTTTACAAAAAACAATAGCAAAATGCCATCAACACTTTGCAAATTATCGCTTTGACCTGCTAGCAAACACTTTATATGAGTTTATTTGGCATGAATATTGTGATTGGTATTTAGAACTGTCAAAGACTGTATTATATGATGAAAATGCCCTAGCACCTATGAAGAGAGGTACTTGCCGAACCTTAATTCATGTACTTTGTCGTATATTAAAACTTCTTCATCCAATCATGCCATTTATTACAGAATCGATTTGGCAAAGAATGACAAAACTTACAAGTGAAAACTCCGAAACTATTATTTTAAGCAAATATCCAGAAGTGGAAAAACACTTTGTTAATGAAGAAATTGAAATAGAATTTGAATGGCTTAAAAAAGTAATTCAAGCTATTCGGACTATACGCAGCGAAATTGCCATTGCCCCTTCGAAATCAATTTCTTTAATAATAAGAAACGCATCAAAGAAAACTCAAAATCAAATTGAAAAATACAAAAGTTCATTAGAAAGTTTATGCAAGTTATATAGTATAACTTACCTTGAATCTACTGATAAGGTTCCAGTTTCAGCGTCCTCTATGATAGGAGAAATAGAGTTACTAATTCCCATGGAAGGTTTAATTAACAAAAAAAATGAATTAGCAAGAATAGAAAAAGAGCTAATTAAAATAAATCAAGATATTAAATATGCTGAAGATAAGCTTAATAACCCAACTTTTGCTTATAAAGCGCCTGAAGAAATTATTTCTGGTATTAAAGAAAAATTACAACAAGCAAATCTAGCAAAACTAAAACTTCTTGAAAATCAAGAAAAAATAAGCTCTCTTCACTAGGGTGTGTTGACAATTCATCCATAGAATCCCTACTTCCCGCGACTTTATTCGCTGGAAGTCGAGAGATGACTAACTTTATTTTCTATGTCTAAATAACTCTGAGAAGAATGACGAGTTATTTATTCCCAATTCCTTGAATATTTTTTGAACTCTATCCCAACTATTTTCTTGCTCTATGCTTGCAACAACTAAATCAAACCCTAAGTTTTTATCAACTGGCACGCCCCAGCCATTTATATAACATAACCCTCTTACCCGCTTTGCTTTTATATGTTGCATTTTTTCAGCAGATAATAAAAAAGCATGCGCTTCTTTATATAACTCTTTCATAAAAAGCTCATTACTACTTGATGCAAATAAGTCGTTACGTTGCAAAACATCTCTTAATTTAGCTTCCTCCAAAATTTTTTCACCAAGCGTAAATTGAGCTGTAACATCATTTAATGATGCTGCGGCTCTATAACATGCGAGCGCTTGCTCTCTAGCAAATGGAAATTTCTTATGGCCTTTTAGTTTTTCATAAATAGCGGCAAGCTTGGCATAAGTGGCTAACTCTCGTTTTAGCATTTCTGCGTTTTCTTGATTTTGCAATCTGCATTGTTGCATATTCTTTAATTGCTTTTGCAACTTTTTAATTTTTAAGTTTCTTATCCAACACATAATACCCCCTAACTACTCAATTTGTGGTGCAGTAGTAAGCGCCCATTGAAAAAACTGCGAGGCAAAAAACACTAAAACTACAATTAAAATTATCTTCCAAAATAATCCTTTTGATTCTTTTTCACCTACTTTCATCCTTTTAGGCTTTTTATCCAGCTCTGTTTCCATATTACTGCTTGTAACCGAGTGTATTTCTGAATCAATTTTATTGGATAAAATATCCGCAATAACAGCTAAAATAACGGCTGGCAAAAATATACCTAAAAAAATTAACCATCCTGCAGCAGTTGAGGTTAAATCATAAGCTGTTTGTAAAGTACCACTAAAAATAGACACGACATCTGGCACAGAATAATGCCAGCCAAAAACTAAATATGGAAAAACAAAAAAACTAAACGCGAATAAAGAAAGGCTCGCTATTAAACAAAGCATGCCTAACAAGTAATGCATAGAATTATGTCCAAATCTGTCAGCTTCCATAGTTAGATATTCTCATTTTTTTTATATCCCATTAACTAAAAATAGCAGAAATAGCATATTTTTTCCAAACAGGCAACAGGAGCCTGTTTTTCCAAGCAGGGCTGTCGCATCAAATTAATCAATGCTGGCGTGTAGGTTGGGCCTTGGCCCAACAAAAAATGCAGCTTTTTTATCGTTGGGCCAAGGCCCAACCTACGCCCCGTCTATATTATTTGATGAGACAGCCCTGTTTTTCCAAGAACATTCTATTGATTATTTTAATCAATTAAATTAAGGTTAGGTTTTTTACATTATTTTATTATGGACGCCTATACCGATTATACTTCTAGCATTTCCAGACAAAAATTAAAAGGCACTTATCTTATTAAATCATTGTTTTTAGGCCTCCTAATTCCATTTGGATTTGCTCCATTCCATTATCCTGGACTTGCAATTTTAGGTATTGCCTTATTATTTTCTGAAATAAACAATCTTGATATAAAGCAATCTATAAGGGCAGGATTACTTTTTGGTATTGGATATATGGGATTTGGAATATCCTGGGTATATCTAAGTATCAATTCATATGGGCATTTGAATATACCAGTATCTCTGCTAATAACGACCATATTTATAATATATAACGCTCTTTTTTACGCGGCAGTTATTTGTTTATATAAGTTTGTATCTATTAGATCATCAAAACTTCTATCGTGTTTTTTATTTAGCGCTTGTTATTGTCTTGGTGAATTTGCCAGGGCTAATTTGGGAACTGGATTTCCTTGGCTACTTCTTGGTTTTGGACAAATTGATACACCACTTAGATATTTGCTGCCATTTATTGGAGTTTATGGGGTTGGATTTGTTTCCGTTCTAGCAAGCTCTCTCCTAGTTTATAGTAACAAAAAATCTAAATATAAAATTGCATATCTTATTTCTTTTGTTATAATTTTACTCTTTCCACTTAGCCTAAAAAATTATAAAACCAGCAATGTTTCTAAGGATTTAATTTCTGTCGCCGCAATTCAAGCAAATTTAGCAATGCGAGATAACTGGGATGAAGACTTATTCCTACAAATGCTAAATAGATATCATTTAAGTATAAAGCAATTAGCAAAACAAACAGACTTAATAATACTTCCAGAATCATCTATCCCTGTACCAGCAAATTATGCTAGTTCTTTTATCTCTGAAATAAATAAGCTAGCTAAAAATCATAACACTACTCTTTTAATTGGAATTCCTAAATCTGCAAATAAAAATGAATCTAAGTATTTAAATACCCTGCTAGCTCTAGGAATAAACCATGGCTTTTATTCTAAGCAGCATTTAGTTCCATTTGGTGAATATATTCCAAAACCTTTTGCAAAATTAGCAGATCTTCTTAATATTCCAGATGCATCTATGACTCAAGGAAATAGTAATCAAGCTTTACTAAAAGTAAAAAATCATCATATAGCAAGCCTAATTTGCTACGAAATAGCATATCCGGAACTTCTAAGAAAACAGCTTCCAAAAGCAAAATGGATTGTGTCAATTAGTGATGATGGTTGGTTTGGACATTCACTTGCAATTTATCAACAACAACAAATGTCTCAAGTTCTATCGATTTTATCAGGTAGATATCAAGTTGTAGCCAATAATGATGGGCTGTCATCTATTATCGATAATAAAGGTAACATTTTAAATTCGGCTAGAGCATTTAGTTCGGAAGATTTGTGTGGCAACATCCATTCGGCTACTGGAAGAACAATTTGGGTTGTTTTTGGAGATAAGCCATTTTTATTTTTGAGCATATTGATAACGATTATTGCCTTCTTTAAGCAGAGACGTTATTCTTAACCAATCTAGACTATTTTAATATTTAAACCATGAATACCAGTTATATACCACGAGAAGTTGAAGAACAAGCGCAACAATATTGGCAAAAAAAACAATCTTTTAATGCAAATGAAGATTTAAGCAAAGAAAAATTTTATTGTCTTTGCATGTTTCCATACCCTAGTGGCTCTCTACATATGGGGCATGTTAGAAACTACACTTTAGGTGATGTGATATCTCGCTATCAACGAGCTCTTGGAAAAAATGTCTTGCAACCAATCGGTTGGGATGCTTTTGGTTTGCCTGCAGAAAATGCTGCTATAAAAAATGGTACCCCACCTGCTGAGTGGACTAAACAAAATATTGCCGCAATGAAAGAGCAGTTTCTTAAACTAGGTAATGCATACGATTGGAGACGAGAAATCACAACTTGCGACCCATGTTATTATCGTTGGGAACAATGGTTTTTTATTCGCCTTTTTGAACGTGGTTTAGTTTATAAAAAAAATGCTATCGTAAACTGGGATCCTGTTGATGAAACAGTTTTAGCCAACGAGCAGGTAATCGATGGACGCGGTTGGCGATCTGGTGCTTTAGTTGAACGTAAAGAAATATCCCAATGGTTTGTGAAAATTACTGCTTATGCTGATGAGCTATTAGAAGGAATTGATACTTTAGATGGCTGGCCAGATCAAGTAAAACAAATGCAAAGGAACTGGATTGGTAAATCATCAGGCTGCGAAATATTATTCTATGTAAATGGATTTCCAAAGAGACTAAAAATATACACAACTAGACCTGACACACTGATGGGAACAACATATCTAGCAGTTGCCCCTGATCACCCATTAGCTAAGCAAGCCGCAGAAAACAACCAAGAAATCCAAGACTTCATCAAAAGCTGTCAGGGAGTTAGAATGGTTGAGGCAGAAATTGCTACAATGGAAAAGCGCGGGATAGACACAGACATGAAGGCTATTCATCCAATTTCAGGTGAAGAAATTCCTGTTTGGATTGCGAATTTTGTATTAATGCAATACGGTTCAGGAGCAGTTATGGCTGTGCCATCTCATGACCAAAGAGATTACGAATTTTCTATAAAATATAATCTGCCTTTAAAACAAGTTATAGAACCAATTAACAGTGAACATGACTTTAGTAAAAGCGCATATACTGATGAAGGAATTTTAATTAACTCTGGACAATTCAATACACAAAACTCTAAAGATGCAAAAGTCAATATAACTCGCTATTTAGAAGAGCATAATGCAGGTAAGCCAACTATAAATTATCGCCTTCGTGATTGGGGTGTCTCTCGTCAAAGATATTGGGGAACACCAATCCCTATGATAACTTGTGAAGAGTGTGGAATAGTTCCTGTCCCTGAATCTCATCTACCTGTTACACTCCCTGAAAATATAGATTTAACTAAAGGTGGTTCGCCTCTTGCAAAATGTAATGAATTTATTCATACAACATGCCCTAAATGTAATAAAGATGCTATTCGTGAATCAGATACTTTTGACACTTTCTTTGAATCATCTTGGTATTACGCTCGTTTTGCCTGCAAAGGACAAGAAAATGCCATGCTTGATGACAGAGCAAAATATTGGACCCCGGTAGATCAATATATTGGTGGTATAGAACATGCAGTTATGCATTTACTATATGCTAGATTTTTCCATAAACTTATGCGCGATGAAGGTCTTTTAAATTCTGACGAGCCATTTCTTGCTTTATTGAGTCAAGGTATGGTTCTAAAAGATGGCGCAAAAATGTCTAAGTCTATTGGTAATATAGTAGACCCAAACAGCCTTATTGAAAAATATGGGGCAGATACAGCTAGACTGTTTGTAATGTTTGCTGCTCCACCAGAACAATCACTCGAATGGTCTGACTCAGGAGTAGATGGATGTTATCGTTTCTTAAATAGATTATGGAATTTTGCGCAATTACATAAAGATATGTTTATAGAAATAAATGAAACATTATTAGCTACACATGCTGAAATTCAGTGGCAAGAATGTGAATCGAGATTAAAAAAATCAAGATTAATTATTCACCAAATCCTTTTGCAAATTACAACTGATTATAATCGCCAGCAATTTAATACAGTTGTATCAGGATGCATGAAAATGCTAAATGAACTCTCTTTCTATGAATTAAAAACAGAAGAGGATAAATATTTTCTTCAATCAGGAGTAAGCTTTCTCTTAAGATTATTAGCCCCAGTAACTCCTCATATTTGTCATGCTATCTGGCAAAATCTATCTTTTGAAAAAGCTGTTATAGATGCGCCATGGCCTAAAGTTGACAAAAGCGCATTAAAAACTAATGAAGCAAATTTCGTTGTGCAAGTAAATGGAAAACTAAGGGCTGAGTTTACTAGTAAACTAGAATTACCAGAAGATGAATTAATAGAGCTAGCTAAAATACATGTCGCTAACTATATTGAAGGAAAATCTATTAAAAAATCTATACTGGTTGCTCATCGTAACTTAATTAACTTGGTGGTTAGCTAAAAATTGGAATGACTTTATGCGTTTTTTGAAAATATTAATTATAACTTCAGCTGCATTATTAATAAGTTGTGGATTTAAATTACAAGGCATGACCGATATGCCGAAGTGGTTTAATTATGTGACTATTGTTAATCAAAATATGACCGCTGACTTGCAACCTATAATCAAAGAACGCTTGAAAGCCTATAAGATTTGTGTTTGTAGTGATATAAAAAAAGCTAAATATCTACTTATTCTAGAAGAGGATAACTTTAGCGAACAAATTACAAGCGTAAGCTCTAGTACTACTCCAAGACAGTACCAAATGACTTATGGAGTTAAATATAAAGTAGAGGAAGCAAATGGCAAAGATATTATTCCAACAAATAGCGCGGTAGTTACTAGACAATTTACAATCAATAGTAACAGAATTTTAGGCTCAGATTTCGAAGGTGATCTCTTAAAAAGAGAAATGTACAGTGATGCTGTAACTCAAATTTTAGATCACATAGAGAATGATAAAAGATGATTATTAAATATAATTATCTTCAAGCAAATTTAAAAAAAAATCCCAATGCCATTTATTTTTTAATAGGATCAGATCAATATCTTCTTAATGAATCTGCCGTAAGTATAAAAAAATTCTGGAAAAAAAAATTTGAATCCGATGAAAACATCCTAGATCTAAATGATAATGATTGGTCTGAAACATTTCATCTGGCTAATAGCTATTCTTTATTCACTGAATATATGCTACTAGATATTAGATATCATAAAAAAATACTAGATGCAAATTCTTTAAATTTAATTAAAAATTATTTAACCAAACCAAATGAAAAATGTTTAATTATAATCAGGGCTCCTCTGCTTAATAGCAAGCAACTACAACCTCTAAGTACTTATAATAATAGTTTAATAATTCAAACAAATCCCTTTTCTCCTTTTGAACTTGAAAAATTTATAATTTCTCAACTAAAAAGCAATAATATCAAACATGATGCATCAGTACCTGAGTTAATTTTTCAGAATTGTCAAAACAATATGCTCGCCGCAGCTCAAGCCATTGAAAAACTAAGCCTAATAAATACTGAAAATAAAGTATTTTCTGCAAAAATCATAAGTGAATATTTATCAGATCAATCTGAATATCATATATATGATTTAGCTAAATTTTGTATAATTGGAAATGCTGAAAAATGCCTTGATATTATTAAAAAAATTAGTGAAACCAAAGGAGAAGAAACATTTGTTCTCTGGATATTAACTCAAGAGATTCGACTACTTATTAACTTAAAACAATTACTTAATAACAATATTACTTTCGATATAGCCTGTAAAAACTTAAAAATATGGCCACAAAAATCTCAAATCTATCATGTAGCTTTAAAACGATTTACTGATTTTCAATTGCAAAAACTAATAAAATTCTGTTGTGAAATAGATGAAATAATAAAATCTAATAACGCTAATTCTGCATGGGATAAGCTACAGCAGTTATCTTTACTTTTATGTTATGGATGGAAA
>MHBB01000089.1 GCA_001803185.1 Legionellales bacterium RIFCSPHIGHO2_12_FULL_35_11 | reverse complement strand
ACTTTGAGCATTTGCACTTGTAGACACTATAGGCATTTCTTTACAAAGCGCACTTGAAATTGAATGAGCAGGCATTCTAATAGCTATAGTTTCATAATTGCCACTAATCCATTGTGGCACATGTTTTGATTTTGGAAAAATAAATGTAGTTGGCCCTGGCCATGATTTGCGTAGAAGAATGTAATCTTCATCACTTAAATCTTGCGCAAGATAATCAAGTTGGTCCCAATTAGAGACAAGTAGAATCAGTCCTTTATCTGCTGCTCGATTCTTCAAGGTAAGTATTCTATATACAGATTTTTTATTGAAAGGATCACAACCAAATCCATATACAGCCTCTGTAGGATAGGCAATAACTAATCCATCTTTCAAATATTGCCTAGCAACTCCTACATCAGATATTTCATTAGACTTCTTTCGAAACTCTACTGCAGAGGTGAATTGCTTCGTCGATTCAGTGCTCGAATCCTCATGTACTGACGTGTACGCTTCGGTTCTGCGCGCCTCATCTCCTCGTACTTCACTCTCCGCAGCGAGTTTCGAAAGAAGTCTATTCAAAATTTATTCAACCTCTACAATTTTTTGAATAACAATATCTTCAGAAGGGACATCACCGTGGCCATTTTTATTACCTGTTTTAACCTTTGCTATTGCGTCAACAACTTCCATTCCTTCAATAACTTTCCCGAAAACACAATATCCATATCCTTGTTGCGTTTCAGATGTGAAATTTAAAAATGCATTATCAGCAACGTTTATAAAAAATTGCGAAGTTGCAGAATGAGGATCCATTGTTCTAGCCATTGCAATACTTCCTCTAACATTCTTTTGGCAGTTTTTAGATTCATTTTTAATAGCAGGTTTTGTAGTACAGTTTTCCATCTTTGAAGTTAATCCACCACCTTGAATCATAAATCCATCAATAACTCTATGAAAAATAGTTTCATCGTAAAATCCATCTTTTATGTAACTTAAGAAATTTGCAGCTGTATTAGGTGTGTTTTCTGTATCTAACTCTAGCTTAATATCCCCTTTTGTTGTACTAATTATTATCATTGTTTCTCCTCTAATATTAACTCCCGCATTGTATCACAAACGTTATGTAAAACATGAATATTATGAATACTAGCCAATGCCGTAAATAAATTATACTTCTGCCGAAATGCATGATGCAAATAAGACTTAGTGTAATTCTTGCAAGTATAACACTCACAGGTTTCCATTATTGGTGTACAGTCATTTGCATAACACGATTTTTTAATTTGTATTCTTTCATTATTGTGCTCACTATTAAATCGCAGCCAGTTTCCATCTCTAACTAGCTCACCACAATATAAAGCTCCATGTCTTGCATTTCTAGTTGGAGCAACACAATCAAACATATCAACTCCTTCGGC
This sequence comes from Legionellales bacterium RIFCSPHIGHO2_12_FULL_35_11, assembly GCA_001803185.1. Classification (GTDB taxonomy): domain Bacteria; phylum Pseudomonadota; class Gammaproteobacteria; order Legionellales; family Legionellaceae; genus 2-12-FULL-35-11. The sequence goes on along the minus strand of MHBB01000089.1, from coordinate 22,004 downwards.
AACAACATCTAATAAGTCTTGAGGTGACATTCCAACACCCATAGTATATCGTGGTTTATTTTCCGGTAAAATTGGCCAAACATACCGGATAACATCGACTGTTGCTGGCATATCAAATCCGACAGTCTCCCCTCCAATAGCTATTCCATCTAGCTCCATGGACACAATAGTTTTTGCGCTTATCTCTCGTAAATCTTTATGGAGACCTCCTTGAATAATTCCAAAAAGAGCTTGTTTAAAATTATAAATAGAGCAAGGATTTGCTTGATGATAATTTATTGATTCAGCTAACCATCGATGTGTTCTATTCATAATATGTACTACTTCATCTTTAGTACAATTATCTGGTGTGCATTGATCAAATGCCATAATTATGTCTGCACCGATAATTTTTTGCGTTTCAAGAGAAACATCCGGCGTCATATGAATTACTTTTCCGGTAGTTGGTAATTTAAAGTGAGCACCAAATTCATCAATAGTGCACATTTCTTTATTTTTAGATAAACTGAATACTTGAAAACCACCGCTATCAGTAAGCATTGGGCCTTTCCATCCCATAAATTCATGCATACCACCAGCTTCATTAATAATTTCCATGCCTGGTGCACAAAGCATATGATATGTATTCCCGCCTAAAATTATCTGTGTATTAGCAGAAATTAGCTCGCTAGGCATCATATTGTTTACACCTGCTCTCGTGCCAACTGGCATAAAAACAGGAGTAATAAATTCGCCATGTGGCGTAGTTACTCTCCCTACTCTAGCTCTAGTATGTTTATGTTTACATAATAATTCGAAAGAAAATTTGTTTGGAAAATTCATATTAAATAATTTAAACCTGGACTGATTAACCAATGGCATTTGCTTCACTGATCAATTCTTATGACTATCAAATGCTAGCTTATTATCCCGTTTTAATCTTAACTTAATTATTATCGCCACTAAAGAATTGAAAAGTATCATTATACCGAAATAAATGGCTGCCCAAACCGGCATGCTTAATCCATAATATCCTGTCCAAGCAACCTCAGAACAGGAAGTTGAACCCCATAAAAAAGTTTTAAAAATATTACCATTAGAAAAATAATGCGCAACAGCTTCAACCCCAGGCAAACACATTTTTCCTTCTTCTAGTGGTAAAGATTGTAACCAAATTTGCCTTGATGAAAAATATAAACCTAAAATTGCAACTAATATTTGTAGTATTGCAAGATGAAGAGCTCCGCGTTGTGTTTTAAAGCTAAAACTAATAAAGCAAAAAAAACCTATAATGAAAATGCAAAAGCGTTGCATTAAGCATAGAGGGCAAGGTGTGAGGTTATAAACATTTTCAATATAAAATCCTACAAATAGCACCAAAAGAGTAAAAAAAAGCATTATATTTTGAGTTGTTTTATAATTTTTACGTTCCATTTGCTCTATGCCTTTTAATTTTACACTATGAAACTTGAGTTGCAGTTAAGTTGCCATTTTTCAACAAAGTATATGCAATATCCTTTGAAACAACGGGTGAAATATTTATAGCAGAACCAAGTTTCTTTCTTCCAATTAGATTGCCATCTTTAGTGGATATTATATGTAAAAATCCTGTCTTATCACCAACTACAATCTTATCTCCCATAAGTACTGGATCAGTTAAACCATGATGATTTAGTGCAGTTTGCTTCCAAATAACTCTACCACTTATGTTGTCAAATGCCCATAATGTATCTCTACTATCAACTACATATAATTTTCCATCACCAAGAGCCATATTCTTATATACAGAACCGGCTTTATTCCATAAAAACTGCCCGGTTTCAAGAGATAAACCACTAATATAACCCTGATAACTTGCAACATACACAACATTATCATGAACTATCGGATCAGCGTCTATGTCAATAAGACGCTCAACATCACTAGCTCCTGTAGCATATGCTATACTTTTTTGCCAAACTAAACGCCCATCATCTGCATCAACTGCATCTAGCTTTCCATCTGAAAATCCAACTACCACATATTTACCAACTACCACAGGTGAAGAACTAGCCTTCAAGATTAAGCTAGGAGAACCGTGATCATATACCCAAAGTTTTTTACCAGTTTTAACATCAAAAGCATAAAGATTTCCATCTATCGTTTTAACAATAACTTTATCATTTAAAATAACAGATTTAGAAAGTGAGTCCTCTGATAAATGGGCAGTCCATTTGGTTTTCCCAGCGATGTTATCTAATAAAATTATAGTCGCTGCATCAGTACCAACTACTACAGAGTTATTGCTAACTACCGGACCGCTCACTATATTATTACCAAGATTAGTTGTCCAAATTACTTCGCCTGATAATTTATCTATGGCCTGAACAACGCCATTTGCATTTGCCAAGTACATTTTATTATTAATTATTACAGGTTTCAATTTTAAATAAGCTTGTGATTTAGATTTCTTTTCAACATGAGCGGTCCATTTGTTGTTCATTTGAACTTTTGAAGTAATTTGCTCTAATTCTTTAGGTTTCGGGGTATTTTCCTTTCCTAATACATAATTATCAACTTGAGTGCATGCCTGAGTAAAAGAAAACAAACAAAGTAACATAAAACTTTTAATAAATCGCATAAATACCCCAATTTTAATACCTGATAAAACAACCCAAATTTATTTAGGCTTTTTAATTGATATAATATCATTCGATTTCATTTCTAAAAATAAATTCCCTATTCCTGAAGTATCAACTCCACCAATTGCTTTTTTATAATAAGATACCGCTTCTTCTGTTTTACCAGACAAAGCACTAATATCCCCTTTTAATTCATTTATAATTGGTAAATATGACTCATTTTCAACTTTCGCTAATTCAGCTAGCGCATAAGTAAAATCCTTTTCTTGAATCAAAATTCTAGCCAACCTTATTCTAGCTATATCCAGTATCACTTTAGCTCTACATTGCTTACATATTTTTTCTAATAGATTTTTGGCAATTTTATATTTATGCGTATCTACTGCATTTTTAGCTAATGTCAATCTAGCGGCATCTGCATAAACTGTCGAACCATATTTACTAATTAGTGTTTCGGAGTAACTTTTTACCGCATTAGTATCTCCATTTGCAACTGATACCATCATATGCTCATAAGCAACAGAAGCCGCGCTCATTTTTTTTTCATGCTTCCACAAAAAAAACTTAAAGCCGGATATGGCAAGAAGTAAAATAGATATAGAAACAATAATCACAGAATTATATTTTTTCCACCAGGACTTTAAAAGTTCGACTTGTTCATCTTCTGTCATATAGACTGACATAACTTCTCTCCTGAAAAATAATTACCTACATAATCTTCAATATCTGCTTGTTTTACAAGAAGTTGTTCTGATTTAATTTGTAATTCTTTAATGCTTACCGTTTTATCCAATATCTCTGATTCACCGATAATTATACCTAATTTAGCTTGACTTTTATCAGCTTTTTTAAATTGCGACTTAAAGCTTTCCATTCCTAAATTTACTATAACTACTAAATCAAACTTTACTCTAAGTTGTTCCGCTATATTAATCCCTACCAATAAAGAGGCCTGCGAATCAGTAATAATGAATATATCTGGCGAAGATATTTTTGGTGATACATTTAACTCTTTCATTAGTAATATAATACGTTCAATACCTAGTGCAAAACCTACCGCAGGAGTATTTTTACCACCTAATTGCTCAACGAGCTTATCATATCTTCCACCAGCACAGACTGTAGCTTGCGCACCGAGCCTTGTTGTTTTCCACTCAAAAACTGTTTGACCGTAATAATCCAGTCCTCTAACTAAGTGCGGATTTATAAAATAGCTTACTCCTAAGCTATCTAGCCCTTGACACAAATTAGTAAAGTGACTTTTACTTTCTTCTTGTAAGTAGTCAGATAATTTTGGTGCTTTATCAATAATATCTGCAAGTTCAGGATTTTTACTATCTAAAATTCTTAAAGGACTTCTAGAAACTCGGTTCTTACTATCTTCATCTAAAAGATGCATAAGAGGTGTAAAATAGTCTATTAAAGACTGTCTATAATTATTTCTTTCTTCTAGATTTCCTATTGTATTAACTTCTAAGATTACTTCATCAGATATACCTAATTCCAGCCATAATCTTTTGCATAAAAGAATCAACTCTATTTCTATATTAAATCCTGATATACCAAAAACCTCTACTCCCAAATGATAAAATTGGCGATATCTACCCTTCTGTGGTCTTTCATGACGAAACATTGGTCCTTGATACCAAAGTTTTTGCGGATTATTATACACTAATCCATGCTCTAAACATGCTCGCACACATCCAGCAGTCCCCTCCGGGCGTAAACTTAAACTATCGCCATTTAAATCAGTGAAAGTATACATTTCCTTTTCTACAATATCGGTTACTTCACCTATTGTTCTTTTAAATAAATTTGTACTTTCTATTATCGGCAACTTGATTTCGCTATAACCGTAAGAACTCAAGCATTTGGTAAATATATTTTGCATATACTGCCAAATATGGCTTTCTTCGGGCAAAACATCATTAAAACCGCGAATTGCCCTAATGCAGTTACTCTCCACCTGCTGTCTCCATTGTTATTGCACTTACAGGAGATGCTAATAAAGAGCGCATTTTTGATAAATCTGTTAATCTAATTTCTGACTCTGATACATTACTAGCTGACTCTGTGGATTTATTTAAACTTGAAGAAAATATATTTTCATTATCCTTATTTGCGTGCCACCACATAGCTACGGCTATTATAACTAAAACTGCAAATGCCGTTGTAAACCACCTAATAACAAACTCTGCTTTATTCGTTTCCTTTCTACTTTGCCACAATGCTCTTTCTGATTTTTTTTCTATTGAATACGCTCTATTAAATGAGCTTAATAAAGGTTCATACTTCATTCCAACTAATTTAGCATATGCTCTTAAGTATCCTTTGATAAATACAGGTTCTGGCATATTTGCATAATCATCATTTTCTAATAGCTCTATTAATCTTGCTCTTAAATGTAATTTTTCAGCAACGAAATCTACTGAATACCCCAAGTTTAATCTTTGTGCAGCCAAAACAGCTCCAGGACTATCATTAGTTGACTCTTCATAATGCTCATCAGCAGAGGTGTTACTCATGATTTATCTCCTGTATTTATCAAAAAAAATTATTTTCATTAAGACGTGCTTTTTCATAATGAAATCATTTGTTTTCATAGTTTACATCATTTCAAACGAACATTGAATAGAATGTTTTGATTTTCGTCGTTGCGAGCACAGCGAAGCAATTGTAAGATCCTTAAGCATAAATATGCTCTTGATTGCTTCACTACGTTCGCAACGACAACACTTTTTTCTTAAGCGAATGCCATTGCCTTCGCGGGAATGACATCAAAATGAGGGGATTCTTGAGCTATTGGGAGTTCCATTAGCTAACTATAAGATTTTTATTTTGAAAGTTAATTTTTTTCCAAGTGGCAGATCTTGTTGTTCTATCTTCAACAACTTCGCCAGCTAATTGCCCACATGCTGCATCAATATCATCACCTCTAGTTTTTCTAGTAATAGTGTTAATACCTTTTTCGATTAATCTATTTCTAAATAAATTTATTGCATTGTTTGATGAACGCTCATATTGCGTCATCGGAAATGGATTAAATGGGATTAAATTAACTTTAGCTGGAATATCTTTTAGCAATTTAATTAACTCATCTGCATGAGAAAGTTGATCGTTAACTCCCTTTAACATTACATATTCAAATGTAACTACTCTTCTCGGTTCATCTGCAAAATAGTTTTTACAGGTTTCCATTAGTTTTTCCAATGGGTACTTCTTATTTACTGGAACTAAAATATCACGTAATTCATTATTTGGAGCGTGCAAAGATACGGCCAAAGAAACAGGGCTAAGTTTTTTTAACTTTTCCATTTCAGGGATAATCCCAGATGTACTTAAAGTTACTCTTCTTTTGGATAAACCATAGGAAAAATCATCCATCATAATATCCATAGCACAAACAACCGAGTCAAAATTAAGTAATGGTTCTCCCATTCCCATCATTACAACATTAGTAATTAATCTTTTATTCTTCTCTTGATTTTTACTCAACTCACGCTTAGCAACAAATACCTGGCCTATAATTTCAGCAACTGATAAATTACGATTAAATCCTTGTTTGCCAGTTGAACAAAAACTACAGTTTAGCGCGCAACCTACTTGGGACGATACGCATAATGTTCCACGTGTACTTTCTGGGATGAAAACTGTTTCTATGCTGTTACCACAGCTTAACTGAAGCAACCATTTATGTGTACCATCACTAGAAACTTGCGTTTCAAGAATTTTAGGTAGAATGATTTCAGCTGATTCATTTAATTTTGTGCGTAAAGATTTACTAAGATTTGTCATTTGATCAAAATTATCAAAACCAAATTGATGAATCCATTGTAAAACTTGCTGAGCTCGAAAAGGTTTCTCTTCAAGCTCAACAAAAAACTCTTGCATTTTTTTTACATTAAAATTTAAGAGATTTATTTTTGCAGTCATTTATGATCTTTCACAAATTTGATCTTGGCCAAAGAAAAACTCTATTTCTTGTCTGGCTGTATCAACTGCATCAGAACCATGAACAGCATTAGCGTCGATACTTTCAGCAAAATCAGCTCTAATAGTTCCTGGAGCTGCTTCTGATGGATTAGTTGCACCCATTACTTCACGGTTTTTACTAATAGCATTTTCGCCTTTTAATACTTGTACCATAACAGGACCTGAAATCATAAACTCAACCAAAGCATTAAAAAAAGGTCTTTCCTTATGAACTGCGTAAAATTGCTCTGCGTCAGATCTAGTTAAATGCATCATTTTTGCAGCAACAACTTGTAAGCCAACTTGCTCAAAACGTGTGTAAATTTGCCCAATTACATTTTTAGCAACTGCGTCAGGTTTAATAATTGATAAAGTGAATTCTTGTGACATTGTTTGCTCCAAATAAATAAAGAGCCGAATTATAACTCATTATAAGTAATACGAGCAAGAAAATAGAGTTTTTAGGGTGCGATTAAAACTGCTGGTGCCAAACAGAATGCATTTAATTTTTTATAATAAACTGAATAGATTCTTGTATAATACTGTCCGCGATAGGATGAGCAAATGAGTTATTTTCAGTAAATACTAACCCTATATTCTGTAAAATAACAAACCTTATTCTTCTATTTCGATTTTTCTTATCATATTTTAGTGCTGAAATTACTTTATCTACTGAAACAGCAATTTTTTTATTCAACTTACACAAGATTTTAGAAATAATAAATAAAATGCGCTTAAACTCTGAATCTGGTAAGAAACCAATTTTGTTTGCTATAAAAGACTCTGCTATCAATCCATATGCAACAGCGCTTCCATGAGACAATTTGTAATCACAAGCCATCTCTAAGGCGTGAGCGATTGTATGCCCGTAATTCAGGATTTCTCTTTTACCGATTTCTTTTTCATCATCAGCAACTATATCCTCTTTAATCTCACAACTGCGAATTATAATTTGCTCTAAAAAAACCAAATCTCGCGAAAAAAACTTGTCTAAATTATTCTCAAGAAACAAAAAATAATCCAAATCATAGATTAAGGCATGTTTTATTATTTCTGAAGCAGCACTTAAATATTCTTCCTCTGGTAAAGACACAAGAAAACTAATATCTGTAAAAATTGCCTTTGGTTTTGTGAATGTACCTACAGTATTTTTTCCAAAAGATGTATTAACGCCTGTTTTGCCTCCGATAGATGCATCAACCATACAAAGCAAACTGGTAGGGATATAAATGATTGGTATACCTCTACAGTAAGTTGCTGCTACAAATCCTGCTAAATCAGTAACTACTCCACCACCTAAAGCAATCATCATAGTGTCTCGCCCACAACGCAAACTAAACATTTTATTTTCAATTTCTAATTTAGTTTCGCGAGTTTTTGATACTTCTCCCGCAGGGATAGAAATGAGATGTACAACAATTCCATTATTTTTTAGATGCGCTAATATTTTTTTTTCATATAAACTGCCTACATGATTATCTGTTAAAACAACAACACAGCTCATCTCTATTTTACATAAACTAATAAATTTTTCTGAAGAAAATAAATCTCCAAAGTATAATTGGCTATTTTTATTAATTACATTATTCATCTTCTTTTACTCTAACACATCGATTTAATAACAAAGCATCAGCCATAACTATTTGACACATTGCTGTCACTACCGGTACAGCTCTAATTGCCACACAAGGATCGTGCCTAGATCCAGCTGGCAACTTAAATTTTTCTACTTTTCCGGAATAATCGATGGTATCCTGCTCTTTATTTATACTAGAAGTTGGCTTAAAAGCAACTCTTCCTCTAATTGGCATACCGGTTGAAATTCCGCCTAATGTTCCTCCAGCATGGTTAGTATCGGTTTCAATATAAAGAGTAGAAAAAATTTTCGATGCTTCTATTCCTGTAGTTGATTCAGATAACTCTAAATCTGTGCTTTTGTTTCTAAATAAATCGTTATGTTCAGATCCTTTCATTTGAGAAGCTATAAATCCTTCTCCAATTTCAAATCCTTTGGTAGCTGGTAGAGACATCATTCCCTTAGCAAGATTTGCCTCTAGTTTTTCATAAATTGGGTCGCCTAAACCAGCAGGTACATTTTGGATAACAAACTCTACAACTCCACCTAATGAATCACCAGATAATTTTGCCTTTTCAATTTCAGCTATCATAGTTTTCTCAATTTCTAAATCAGGCGAAAAAATAGGACTATTTGAAATCAAAGATCTTTTATTAAAATCAATAACATAAAAATCATCTAACCTAATTTTTCCAATTGATTTTATACATGATAAAACTTTTATTTCAAACTGGTCTAAAATTTTTTGTGCAACCACCCCCGCAGCAACTCTAGATGCAGTTTCTCTAGCAGATGCTCTCCCACCACCACGATAATCAAATACCCCATATTTTTTAGAATAAGTGAAATTAGCATGTCCTGGTCTTAATAAATGCTTTATTGGTTCATATTTACTAGAGTCCTGATCTTTATTATTAATAATTATTGATATCGGCGCACCAGTAGTTACTCCATCAAAAATACCAGAATAAATTTCAGCAATATCTGGCTCATTTCTAGGGGATGTATAAGGATTTTGCCCTGGTGCTCTCCTTGATAATCCTAAATTAATATCATCATTAGACAAAAACATGCCTGCAGGACAACCATCGATTACCACACCAATAGCTTTCCCGTGTGATTCACCCCATGTTGTTATTCTAAAAATATTTCCAAATGAATTACTGGCCATAATCACACCTATATTGATAAAGTATTGAAACTAATTCTTTGATAGATTTACCATTTGGATTAATCACATAATCAGCAACTGTTAAATAATTTTCATCTCGACTGTATAAATAACGCTTTATATCATCATCTGCAGCAATATTATTAATAAAACTCGGCCTAACTTTTAATTTTGCTAGCCGATTTGCCAAGATTTTTTTACTGACATTAAGATAGAAAATACTTCCTAATGTTTTAAGATAACTAACACATGCTGCATTTAACACTGTACCACCCCCAATAGCAATGATTGCATCGTCGATGTTTTTAACTAATTGCAATGCTTTGAATTCAAGTTTTCTAAATTCAAACCCTCCATATTCTTGATATATTTCACCAATTGTTTTTTGTACCCCATTATTTTTCTTATATAAATCAATAAGTAAACGATCAGTATCTATATATTCGCAAGCATAAGCTTTACTGTAGGCTTGCGCTAGTGTAGATTTCCCAGATGTTTTATATCCACATAAAATAATATTCATACAATACTCTCCATGTTAGATCCAATCGACAACATATCAGAATAAAATTCCGCATAACTCTTTGAAATACATTGAACATTATTTATAGTAGAAAATTCTTTTACCGTAATTCCCGCAATAATAAGTGCCATTGCGATTCTATGATCGTTGTAAGATTGCATAATAGCTGCGTGTAACTTAGACTCATAAATTATTAAGCTATCTTCTAATTCATCAATTTTGGCACCCATTTTACGTAATTCGGCAGTAATTGTTTGCAGACGATCGCTTTCCTTTTTTCTTGCTATTGCAGCATTTAATAACCTGGTTTTCCCTTTAGAAAAACAAGCAAAAACTGTAAGAATAGGTAGCGCGTCTATCATTTCATTCACATCTATATCACACCCATGTAGTTCTTCAGATGGCAAAATAATTATTTCATTTGCAGTGACATAAATTTTGGCACCCATTTTTCTAAATACATCAATAACCTTTTTATCACCCTGCGCATCATTTACATCGATATTTGTAATTTTAATTGATGATTTTGTTAAAATAGCCCCAGCAATCGGATAAGCAATTGAACTAAAATCCCCTGGGACTATATAATCAAAAGCATTGATTCTATTACCTCCAAAAACTGTATATTTTTCATAGTTTGCATTAATATATTTAATTCCTAACCTATCAAACCATGCCAAAGTTAAACCAACCCATGGCTTTTCGCCAGGATCAAGAACCATAATGTCAGTTTGTCCTACCATAAATGCACTTGCAATTAAAATAGCTGAAACAGGCTGCGAATCACTGCCATTTAAGGTTGCGACTCCTGGTTTAATCGGTCCTTTAATGATAACTGGCGCATGACCATCACCTTTAGTTGAAACACAAAATGCTCCCAAATCTTGCAAAGCATCTAGTAAAGGTTTAATTGGTCTGTTAAATCGTACAGAATGATCACCAGTAATAACAGAATATCCTTTAGCCAATGCCGCTATTGCCGCAACGAATCTCAGTACTTGTCCTGAGTTTCCAGCATTAATTACATCATCTGGTAAACTTATTTCTCCAGCCACTCCTGTTATTTCAAGCATGTCGTTTGTAACAGTAATTTGAGCTCCTAGTTTTTGACATGCCTCGATCATTGCGGTTGTATCTGGTGAGTGTAAATATTTATATATTCTACTTGTCCCATTGGCCATACTTGCAAATAATATAGCCCGTAATGTATGTGACTTAGATGGAGGAGCAGAGATATTTCCTGCTAATTTAGATAAATTAACCCTGATACTTTTCATGCCTCACACTCCTGAATCTTAAGTCCAATAACCTCAGCTATTTTTTTTAATAAATGCATCATTTCAGTAAATGTGGTTGTACTAATGGTTTGAGCAGCATCGGAAATAGATTCATCTGGCGAGGTGTGCACTTCGATGATTATTCCATCCGCCCCAACGGCAAGAGCTGCATTTGCCATAATTGGCACTATATTCCTTAAACCAACACCATGACTTGGATCTACAATAATAGGCAAATGCGTTAACTCTCGCATAATTGGCACCAAAGCTAAATCTAGAGTATTTCTACAGTACGTTTCAAAAGTCCTAATTCCTCGTTCACATAAAATAACATTTGGATTACCCGAACTTATAATATATTCAGCTGATGATAGAAATTCTTTATAAGTTGCTGACAATCCTCGCTTCAATAAGATCGGCTTTTTTGATTTACCTACTGCTTTTAGCAAACTATAATTTTGCATATTACGAGCGCCAATTTGTAAAATATCTACATAATTTTCTACAAGTCCCACATCTTCAGTACTCATAACCTCTGAAACAGATAACATCCCAAAAAAATTTGCTGCTTCTTGTAAATAAATTAAACCTTGTTCTCCTAAACCTTGAAAATCATAAGGAGATGTCCTTGGTTTAAATGCACCACCGCGTAAAATAGTAGCTCCACTAGCACTAACTTCTTTTGCTATATCAAAAATTTGTTTTCTAGATTCAATTGAGCAAGGCCCAGCCATTACGGTAAAATTATTATTTCCAATTTCTTTTCCTTTGATTGTAATTACTGTTCTGTTTTGTTTAAGTTGTTTACCAACTAATTTAAAATTATTATTAAAAGAAGACACCCTCTCAACCAAAGGTAATTCATGAAACTTTTCTAGACATACGTTATTATCTACTTTATTTAAAATTGCTATAATTTTTTGAGTACCATCATATTCAAGCACTGCTTCAAATCCCATAAATTTTAATTTTTCTAATAAATGTGCTATTTCATTTATTTCTGAGTTTTTGTTTAAAAATAAAATCATATTAATGTCCTCGGATCAATTTCTAATGCTAACTTATACAAGTCGTTAGGACTTGCCCCAGCTGAGATCGCATCGACAAATGCAGATCCAACTACGAATCCATCTGCATATTGCAATATTTCCTGCGCGATATTTTTATTTCCAATACCAAAACCTGAAACAACCGGTTTATTAGTTACTAATTTAATTTTTACCATATTTTCAGCATAATCATCGGGCACAGAATTCTGCATACCTGTTGTTCCATTCCTGCAGACGTAATAAAGAAATGAATTACAAAATGAGCTAATTTGCAAAAGTCTATCTCCTTCTGTACTAGGGGAAATTAATCCTATTGGTTGTAAACTATAATTGTGGCAATATTTAAAAAAATCTGTTGATTCTTCTATGGGCATATCAACAATTAATATTCCATCAACCCCTGATTTTTTCGCATAATTACAAGATTTTTCTAATCCAAACGCCATTAGAGGATTTAAATATGAAAAAAGAACTATTGGTAAATCGCTAAATTTCTTTATTCTAGATATTATTTGAAACACATCTTGAATATTTATCCCTCTCTTAAGCGCACTATTCATTGCATTTTGAATAGCAGGCCCATCGGCAATTGGATCAGAAAAAGGCACGCCAATTTCTAAAATATCAACACCTGCCTCTACTAAAGATTTAGCCGCGTTAACTGTATAATAAATACCGCCATGCCCAGCAGTTAAATAGCCAATAAATGCCTTTCTTGCTTTAAATATTTTTTCATAAATATTCATAATATTCCCCTAGCAAGTAAACTCGGTAAATCCTTATCACCACGTCCAGAAAGATTAATAACAATTGTCTTTTCAGAATCAAATTTCTGAGCTTCTCTAATATAAAACCCTAAAGCATGAGACGATTCTAGAGCTGGTATAATGCCTTCTGATTTCACTAATGCCTGAAATGCTTCTAATGCAAGCTCATCATTTACTGATGAATACTCTACTCGCCCACTTTCAAATAATTCTGCATGTTGTGGGCCAACCATTGGATAATCTAAACCTGCAGATATGGAGTGAGTATCTGAAATCTGTCCATCCGTATTTTGTAACAAATAACTATAACAACCATGCAAAACTCCAGGTCTACCACTAACAAACCTTGCAGCATGTTGTCCTAAATCAAATCCTTTACCTCCTGCCTCTACTCCAATCAGTCGTACGCTTTGGTCTTGAATAAATGGTGCGAAAACTCCAATTGCATTTGAACCTCCTCCAACACAAGCGATAATAATATCTGGCTTTTTTCCTAATGTAGCCTGGCATTGTTGAACTACTTCCAACCCAATTATTGATTGAAAATACTCTACTATCCTTGGATAAGGATATGGGCCTAATGCTGAACCTAAGCAATAATGAGTTATAGGAAAGTGCGCAGCGTAATCTCTAAGAGCTGCATTTACAGCATCTTTTAGAGTTTTAGTTCCTGAATTTACAGAAATTACTTTGGCTCCTAATAATTTCATTTTTAAAACATTAGGATGCTGGCGATTTATATCTTCATCTCCCATATATACTTCACAATCCAAACCAAAATATGCGCAGGCAGTTGCAGTGGCCACTCCATGTTGCCCGGCCCCTGTTTCTGCAATTATGCGACTTTTACCCATTTTTTTTGCCAGCAAACATTGACCAAGGGCATTATTAATTTTATGCGCACCTGTATGCAATAAATCCTCGCGTTTTAAAAATAATCTTGGACCACCAAACATATTTCTAAATCTAGAAACTTCTGTAAAAGCTGTTGGCCTACCAGCATAATTAGCTAGTAATTCGTTATATTCAGTAAGAAAATCTATATTTTTTATTGCATTATCAAAAAAAACTTCTAACTCTTTTAATGGAGCCATTAAGGCTTCTGGCATAAAAGATCCACCAAATTTTCCATACCTGCTTTTAGACATTTGCATTTACCCCCCCCATTTTTACTTGATTTATAAATTTGTTTATAAGTACCAAATCTTTCATTCCGTTGTTGTTCTCTACTCCTGTTGATACATCAACGGCAAATGGTGTTATATTTGCAATTTCATGAGTGACATTCGCTTGATTTAGACCACCAGCAACAAAATAATTAAAATTTCCAGTAATCTCAGTAATTCTATCTTTTTTTATAATTTGCCCAGATCCAGCAGCTAAACCATCAAATAATAAGAAATCCTTCGTAAAATCCAAATTCTCATAAATGTTTGCTGATACAGAGCTTGAAACACCCCCGTTGCTATTTATATTTACAGTAAAAATTTTAGTAAACCTGTCTGGCAAAGCAACATGTACTTTTCTGACTAAGTCACCATGCAATTGCACATAATTTATATTAAGATTTTTACAAATTTCTAGCATTTCATCGACTGATTGATTAACGAAAACCGCAACAGGTATAGCGCCGCTTTTTCTGGTAGCTAGCGCTACTTCTTTGGCTTTACTTAAATCAATATTACGCTTTGAATTTTTGTGAAAAACTAGACCAATATAATCAGCACCGAATTTTACTGCTGCAGAAGCAATTATTGGACAAGTAATTCCACAAATTTTGATTTTAATCGACTGTGCTCTCATATTGCCTCCCTCATACTTCTAATTAACACAGAGGGATTATTAGCTTTCATTAGCATCTCGCCGATTAAAACAGCATTAAATCCAGCTGCTTTAATTTTTTTAATATCGTCAATAGATCTAATGGCTGATTCGGCTACTGTATAAATATTGCCAGGAATTTTTGATATCAAATTTAGGCATAAATTTATATCTTCCTTAAACGAATTAAGATCACGATTGTTAATTCCTATTATTTCTGCTCCTATACTAATTGCGTAATTTAGTTCATCTTCATTGTGTATCTCAACAATAGCTTCTATTCCTAATTTCTTTGCATAATCTAATAAGATCTTAGTTTTTGTTTTAAGGACTGAAACAATCAGTAAGATTGCATTTGCCCCCAATGCATTTGATTGATCTATTTGCAACTTATCTATAATAAAATCTTTTCTTAATACTGGAATTGGTGAGTTTTTCAGATGCTCGACAACTAGATGTAAATCATTAATAGTTCCTGCAAAAAATTTTTCATCAGTTAAGATTGAAACTCCACCTACTCCACCTGAGATATAACTTTCAATTAGTAAATGCGGGCCTTCAAATTCTCTCAACACTCCTTTTGATGGTGACTTTCTTTTAATTTCACCAATTATTAGTAATTCATCCTTACAAAATATTGATTTAAAACTTTTATGTACGTTATTTTCTCTACGATTATCAAATATTTGATGTTTTAAATTTTCAACTTCCAATTTCTTCTGCGCAATTATCTCTTGTAAAATACTATTCATTTGCTACCCCTAACTGACTTGAAACATTGCTTAACTGCTGCAAAAGTAAAAATACTTTTTCTTTACGCAGAGCTTCTTTTGCTAGAAGAATTCCCTCAGTTAACGTCTTACTCTTTCCGTATAAATAACAAGCCATACCAGCATTAAGAATAAATGAATCAGCTATTGGCCCAGTTTTATCCTTAAATGCTTGTTTAATCATGTCGACGTTTTTTTTCGCATTCCCTCCGATTAAATCTTCAACTTTGCAATACGAAAAACCATATTTAACTGGTTCTAAGATATAACTTAAGATTCGCGAGCCATTAACTTTAATAATATCTATTGGCGCCACTGTGCAAATCTCATCCATTCCATTGCAGCAATAAATAATAGCTTTCTGGACTCGCATCATAATTAAAACCTCAGCAATTAGATTTAAATGTTTCTTACATGAAACACCTATCATATATACATTAGGCTCACACGGATTTATAAGTGGCCCTACTAGATTTAATATCGTTGGAATCCCTATTTGGGTTCGAAGAGTTTTTAACTTCGTTAACATTGGATGAAAATTAGGCGCATATAAAAAGCCAAAATTATATAAATCAATACTTCTAACTATATCTTCAACATTTAGATTTATGTTTAGACCTGCGTTTTCTAGCATGTCTGCCGAACCTGTCATAGAAGATACAGAGCGATTCCCGTGTTTTGCTATTTTTACTCCACAACATGCAGCTAATAATGCAGCACCTGTTGAAATATTTATAGTATTGAAACCATCTCCTCCTGTTCCTACTATATCTAAAGTAGCGTGCTCAACATTCACCTTCACCATAATTGATTGAAAATATTTCACCACGCTATATAGCTCTATAGATGTTGCATCCTTTAAATGCAAAAGAGCTAGAAACGTTGCAATTTGTGCATCTGAGGAATTTTCAAAAATTTCAATCATTGCAAATTCCATCTCACTTTTTGTTAAATCTATTTTCTGATAAAGTTTATCAATTAAAACTTTCATAGCGTATCTCCTATTTCGCTAGAAGACTTAATGAAATTTTTGATGATTTCTTCTCCAAACTCAGAAAGCATCGACTCAGGATGAAACTGCACACCATAAGTTTTATGCGATAAATGCTTAACTCCCATAATTATTTCATGAGCAGTCTCTGCTTCGATGATTAATTCTTCAGGAATAGAGCGTCTTTCAATAACTAAAGAGTGGTATCTACCAGCTTGAAAAGGCAATGGAATATTTTGATATAATCCTTTGCGGTTATGAAACACGTTTGAAGATTTACCATGCACAATAGTGTCTGATTTAACAACTTTACCGCCAAATGCAACAGCAATAGCTTGATGACCAAGACAGACTCCAAGAATTGGAATTATCCCTGAAAAATATTTAATAATTTCAATACAAGAACCAGCGTCTTCTGGCCTACCTGGTCCTGGAGAGATAATAATTCCATCTGGAGATAGTTGCTGGACTTTATCAATGGAAACTTCATCATTTCTTAATACTAAAACTTCAGAAGTCGCCTGACTTACAATTTGATACAAGTTATATGTAAAACTATCAAAATTATCGATTATTAAAATCATGCTTTCTCTCCTTCTGCTGATAAAATTCCTTCTAATGTGGCTTTTGCTTTATAAAAAGTTTCATTAGCTTCAGCTTCAGGATTTGAATCATAAACAACACCAGCTCCGGCTCTTACAGAAGCATAGCCGTTTTTAATAACCGCTGTTCTAATTACAATACAACTATCCAGATTACCGTGCGCATCAACCCCGCAAATCATTCCGCCATAAATCCCTCTTCTACTACCTTCTAATTCATCTATCAGCTCCATTGCTCTTATTTTCGGAGCACCTGATAATGTCCCTGCTGGAAATGCAGCTTGAATTGCATCAAAAACATCTTTGTCATCCCGCAGTTCCCCCTGAATAGTTGATGAAATGTGCACCACTCTTGCGTATTTTTCTACTTCTTTTAATTTAGTAACTTTCACACTTCCAGGAGTTGCTACCTTACCTAAATCATTTCTAGCTAAATCAATCAGCATCATATGTTCAGCTACTTCTTTAGGGTCATTTAGCAAGTCTTCGGCCAATAAATCATCATCTAATATCCCTCTTGCTCTAGTTCCTGCAAGCGGACAAGATTCAATAATTTTATTAGATCTCGTTCTAAACTCTAAAGATTCAGAGCTAGAGCTCTCAGTTCTATTATTAATACTAATTAATTTTTCCGGAGACGAGCCAACAATTGCATAATCATCATCCTCGATATAAAACATAAATGGTGATGGGTTGGTAAATCGTAAAGAGCGGTAAATATCAAACGGGGTTGCATTTACTTGCACACTAAACTTACGGGACAGGACTACTTGAAAAATATCGCCATTAACAATATATTCTTTTGCTTTGTTTACCATCGTTATATATTTTTCATTAGAAATATCAACGTTTAATTTACTTAGAGGAAATTCATGATTAGTAAAAATTTCCTGTTTATTTCCAGAAAATGCAAATAAATCTTTACAAATCATATCTATTTCTGACATTGCATTGTTATATGCATCTAATGGTTCATCATTTACTAAAACAACGGTAGTAATTACTACTTTGCCTGTTTGATTATCAAACGTAATATGATTACGATAAAACCTAAATAAAATATCTGGAATATTATCTATATCTTGATTTTTATTAGGAATAGATTCTATTAAACGGATTGCATCATAACTTAAAAAACCGACCATACCACCAGCAAAACCAGCGAGAGAATGATTTACTTTGCAACTTAAATCTTTTTGAAATTCTCTAAGTATGGTAAATGGATTACCCTCAATAATAGAAACTTGACCATCTTGCTCAATCTGAATTTTTTGTCCGTAAGATTTAATAATTGCTATTGGATCAAAACAAAAATATGAATATCGGCCCAGATTTTTCTCTTTTAAACTTGATTCAAGTAAGATGACATCTTTCACCTTATCTTTTAAAGCAAGAAACACATTAGTTGGGGTTAGCTTATCACCGGGAATTTCTTTATAAACAGCTATTCTTTTGGCAGATTTTGCTAAATTTGCAAAATCATCCACACTCAATTTTTCAAACATTTCATGTCCTCACTCTCACCATTAATGTTTGGTGAAAATGAAGCACGAAACTATTTAATATTATTCATCAAAAAGCTTCGAAGATTTTCACCAATCTCCTTTAAACTATTTGACCCACGAGTTATCTTCGCAATACTAACTTGCAAGTCATCAGCCATTTCTCTTTGAGTTTTCTGCCCGGATAAAAGATCTCTGACTATTAACCATCGAGTTGCTATGTCATTTCTTTCTTCTATCGTTAAAAAAAGCTTAAAAAACTCATTTAATTCTGTAACAGTATTTATTTCTCTACACGATTCTAAGAATCGCCACCAACCATCTTCACTATTTGCTTGTTTCATAATAAATTTCCTCTTTAACTCATTATTACTATTACGAGTTCTTTGTGTTTTTGTAATGTTATAGCGTTACAAGAGTATTGTCAATAGAATTTGATTCCAATCATAGATTTTAATTTTAGCTTTAGTATAAAATATCCCTATCTAATACTTTTAGAATAAATGCATGACTATTTTAATTTTTGATATAGAAACTATTCCGGATGTTGAAACTGGTAAATTATTATATGACCTCACTGATTTATCTGATGCGGATGCTGCAAAAGCAATTTTTGCAAAACGGATAGAAAAAGTTGGTAATGATTTTCTCCCTCACTATCTACAAAAAGTGGTAGTCATATCGTTAGTCCTTGTTAATAAATCTCAATTAAAAGTCTGGTCATTAGGAGATTTAGACTCTCCTGAAGAGGAGTTAATCAGTAGATTTTTCAAGGGTATCGACAAGCATACCCCTACATTAGTAAGCTGGAATGGCAGTGGTTTTGATTTGCCTGTTTTGCACTATCGCTCACTAAAACATGGGATTTCTGCACCAAGCTATTGGGAAACCGGCGATGAACAACCAGCGTTTAAATGGAATAATTATCTCAATAGATTTCATTATCGTCATTTAGACCTGATGGATGTATTAGCCGGATATCAAAACAAAGCATTTGCTCCTCTAGATGAAATTGCCTCAATGCTTGGTTTTCCAGGTAAAATGGGTATGAGTGGTGATAAAGTATTTAGCGAATATTTAGCAGGAAATCTTCAAGGTATTAGAAACTACTGCGAAACAGATGTTTTAAATACTTACTGTGTTTATTTAAGATTTGAATTAATTAGAGGAAATCTTAATAATAATGAATATACTTATGAAATGCAGAGATTAAAAGAATACCTGGGATCCGAAACAGCCAAACCATTTCTACAAGAATTTTTAGCTGCTGGTCAATGGGTCTCTTAATTTGTAGCGTAATCTTAAACCTAGAAATTACATACCACCTAATTGCTCCATAGAAAATATAGGCAATAAAGTAGCCAGCACAATAAACAACACAACCGCACCCATTAATAAAATTATTAATGGTTCTAAGAGAGTTAGAGAAGTATCAATGACTCGTTTTACTTCACTATCTAGACTATTAGCTGCGCGCTCCATCATGACTGCTATTTGACCACTTTTCTCGCCGCTTTGGATTAAGTGTGCCGCCATAGATTTTATATAGTTAGTATTTTTTAAAGCAACACTAATGTTAGTTCCTTCTTTGACTTGGATGGAGGCTTTATTAAAAGAATCTTGTATAACTACATTATTAATTACACTGGCAGATACGCGCATAGTTTCTAAAATACTGACTCCTGCGCTAAATAAAATTCCGAATGTCTTTATATAACGCGCAACATTTATTGAAACAATTAAATTTGAAATTATCGGGAGTTTTAATAAAAAACCATGCCACTTTATTTTATAGTTAGGGATTTTTATAGCTTTAAAAAATAAAATACTCAATAAACCCATCAATACTAAAACCAATATCCCATAATGTTTAATAAAATTACTAACATGAATTAGAATAACCGTCATAATCGGCAAACTTTGTCCGAAATTTGCAAAAACATCGATTATTTTTGGAACAACAAATGCTAGCAAAAAAGATATAATAGAAAAAGACACAATTATCATCAGCGTAGGGTAAATTAAAGCTTGTTGAATTTTTTGTTTTACGCTTTGTAAGTTCTCAGTGTAATCTGCTAATTTCTCCAAAACCAAATCTAATCTACTAGACTTCTCACCAGCTGCTAATGTAGCGCGATACAACTCTGGGAATGCATTCGGATAAGTAGCCATAGCTTGCGCCAACCCAAAACCTTCCATAACTTTAGCTCTGATAGCAATAATTAATTTTTTTGTTGTGGCATTTTCTGCTTGTTCAGCAACACCTTTTAATGATTCGTCAATTGGGATTCCAGCTGCAACAAGAGTTGCTAACTGTCTTGTTAATAAAGACAACTCGTCTGATTTTAATTTATCTTTTTTACTAGCCGCAATTTGCTTTTTTAATAATACCAACTCAATTGGCAAAAGATTTTGTGCTTTTAATAGCTCTCTAGCATGCCTTTCAGAGTCAGCCTCTAAAATACCTTTACAATTTTTGCCATTTTTTTGTAACGCAGTATACTGGTAAGCAGTCATTGAATTGTATCGCAAAGATTAGTTATTTTGAATTTTACCTGATAATGTGCTATTATTTAAAGCTTAAAGCAATTTTTCTGGTAGATATTAAAATGTTTAAAAATAATGATGAAATAAAACATTTCCATAATCCTTTATCAACTCAGTTGCTATTCTCATATTCAGAAGAACTTTGTTGATTTCATTTCTAATAATAAAAAATTTGACACAAAAGATCAGGGTAAAGTCATCTATTTTAAAACAATTGTACAACCAATAAAACATCGTTATATAGATAATTTCTATCGCTATATTTGTGAACCATTTACTGATCGCGAAGACGCACTGATGAGTATTTTTACTTTAATGATTTTATCTGTTTTATTTTTTTCAGTTATATCACTATTTTTGCTACCAGTATTCCTACTTCCTGCGACAGAAATTATAAAAACAGCACTTTGTATGTTTATTGTAACAGCAGCAATCGAAGCATTATCTGTAGCAATTGCTCTTCTTGCTGGAATAATTTTTGCAGGTTTAGGAATTTATAATTCTTTATTAAAAAAGAATAAAGAATCTACCGAACTTAATTTTTATAAGAGTAAAGAGTTATTTATTGATGCTGGACTAAGGATTACAATGTTTACATCTGTTTTAATATTATTTCCTCTACTCTTAACACCTGATTTAATTAGATTAGTAATCAGATCTACAAATAGTTTATTAGAAGCTGCTGGTGTCAAAATTTTTGATGCAAATAGACTTCAACCTTCTTAATGGACCGTTCGCCCCACTGCCATTAAGTTAAGAAAAACACCGTCATTCCCGCGAAGGCAATGGCATTCGCTTAAGAAAAAAGTGTTGTCGTTGTTTGAGTAGAGCGGTTC
>MHBB01000088.1:2126-6013 GCA_001803185.1 Legionellales bacterium RIFCSPHIGHO2_12_FULL_35_11 | reverse complement strand
TATGTTTAGAACAACCAGATGGAACAATAAGAGACAAAATTTTCCCCATCATTGGACAAGATAAGTTAAAAAACATCATCGATGAGTATAAGAAAAAAGGTCCCAAATACCAAAGCCTTCTGCATCAACAAATTAGAAGCTCTTATGCGAGTCATTACCGACGAATGATTCAACCATTACTAGAGAATGTAGTTTTTCGTTCTAATAACTCAGAATATCAATCAATACTTGACGCATTGCTACTCATCAAAAAATATTTTGATAGCAATAAAATTTATTTTCCAGATGATGAAGAGGTTCCTATTAATTGTTTGCCGGATAAATGGAAAAAGCGTATTGTTGATCCGACTAGTGGCAAAATTAAGCGAATTTGTTATGAAGTTTATATTTTAAAAAAACTTGCAGACAAGATTAGGTGTCGTGAAATATGGATTGAGGGATCATTTAAACATCGAAACCCAGATGAAGATTTGCCAAATAACTTTGAAGAAAACAAAGAAGTATACTTTGATGATCTTTCCTTGCCTCTTGATGGTGATGTATTTATTGAACAATTAAAACAGCGCCATGTCAGCGCATTAACTGCTTTAAATAACAACATCCCTAAGAATACAAAAGTTAAAATTAGTGCTCAAAATGGTGGTCGTATCATCGTAACACCACTTACAGCCCAGTCAGAATCAAACAACATTGGAGTTATTAAAAGACATTTACAGGAAAAATGGGAGGGGACCAATCTTATTGACATGATTAAAGAGGTCGATTTGGAAAACCAGTTCACTCATGATTTTATTTCCTATGGTGAAAAGATCTATTTAAAGCCCCATGAAATTTCAGAAAGGATCTTGCTGACTATCTTTGGTCTTGGAACAAACGTCGGATTAAAACACATGCGCGCTGGAAACGCTCATGTTAGTGAACACCAGCTTCGACATATTAAAAACTATTTTCTATCGACTGACAATTTAAAAAATGCACTAAGTAAAGTAGCAAATGCATTATTTAAGATTAGATTAGAAGAGATATGGGGTGGAATGCCCATAGCAGTTGCCAGTGATTCGACGCAATTTTCAGCCTACTTTCAAAATTTAATTGCAGAATACCATAATCGTTATGGGGGAAGAGGTGTAATGATTTATTGGCATGTTGAAAAAAATGCATGCTGTATCCATTCTCAACTTAAAAGCGTATCAAGTTCAGAAGTTTCTGCCATGATTGAAGGGGTATTAAGACACTGCACCGAAATGTCAGTTCAAAAAAATTATGTTGATACTCATGGTCAAAGCGAAGTTGGCTTTGCATTTGCGCATCTTCTTGGTTTTTCACTTATGCCACGGCTTGCCAATTTGAATAAACAAAAATTGGCACAATGTGAGCTTGGAGATTATCAAAAATATACAAATCTACAACCAGTGCTGGCAGACACCATTAATTGGCAATTAATTAAAGAGCAATATAGTCAAATTGTAAAATATACTGCGGCAATGAAGGCTGGTCACGCTGATCCAGAATCTATTCTTAGACGATTTAATCAAAACAACCTGAAACATCCAACCTACTTAGCATTATCACAGTTGGGTAAAGTATTAAAAACCATCTTCATTTGTGAATACTTAATGCATGAATCTATCAGGCAAGAAATTCAAGAAGGATTGAATGTAGTTGAGCTTTGGAATGGTGTCAGTAAATTCATTTTCTATGGCCGTTCAGGCGAGATTTCTTCTAACCATGAGAAGGCCCAAACATTATCTGTATTATCTTTGCATCTTCTGCAACTATCAATGGTCTATATCAATACCTTAATGATCCAGCAAATCATAGAAGAACATGGATTAAAAAATAAATTAACAAAGGAAGATAAACGAGCATTAACGCCTCTTATTTATGAACATGTTAACCCATATGGCTTATTCCCACTGGATTTATCAACGCGCTTACCTCATCTTTATTATAAGGTGGCTGCATAATGGAACGAATTTCAGCTAAAAAAATGGCTCAAAAGGTTTCAAATTTGCTTAAAGCACAGAATCCTAATTATGATTATCTTCGAGACGTGTTTCGGTTTGTAAGAGAAAATCTTAATATCGAAGTCACTACAACACCCAAGCGCTTACCTTATGTGCCTACTGAAGAAGAAATCAGGCTTTTTTATAAAACTGTTTGGGAATCTCACGATATTGTTCCTATGCTCATCGTTAAGGTTTTGCTTTATACGGGAATAAGGGTTAGTGAATTAATCAACAGCCAATTAATCGATGTTGATTTAACGAATTGTCGGATAAAAATTAATCAAGGCAAAGGTAAAAAAGATAGAGTAGTACCTTTTTCACCAGCATTTAAAGAAACCTTAGCATTTAAAGAAACCTTGGCACTTCATATAAAACAATATAAACATGAAAATAGGCTTTTTCTATTCGAATCAGGATTTCGTCGCCACTATACAGATCGAGGAATTAGAAAAATTCTGATGAGATATACTAAGCTTGCTGGGATTGAGCGTTCTATCTCACCTCATAAATTAAGACATTTTTTGTTTACTTGGCTGAAGCAGAAAAATATTGATGATGCTTTTATTCAACCTTACTCCGGACATGCGAAAAGAGACTCACTGGAAATCTATTCAAAATTAAGCTTAGCTGATGCACAAGATAAATATAATGATGTTATAGGGGACTTTCCAATCTGATATTTTGGATTTTTGCATCAGAGCGCAAGTTCCGGAGCGCTAGGCCTAATAGTGTTCTTAAACGACCCATGCTCAATATTACTTTATAGCTGCGAAATAAGAGGAGCAAACAAAACACGACATAAAAAAGCTGAAAATAACTCGCATTTCCTATTGAAAAAGTAGTTTTTGATTGAAGGATCTCTTGCGAAGGGTTAGACATTAATATGGGTTGGTTTGCATAATTTTGCAAGGCATCAATAGATGCATAGTGATGCCACTCAGGTTTTTGGTTGCTATTGACACAATGTACAATTAATGGGGAAATCACGCAGCTGACTAATAAAAAGCGGGCCAATTTGAGTTTAAATGACGGCTGATTAGTGAGCCAACGACCGCCAATCACCCATGAGCTGACTAAAAGTAAACAATGAATGCTCAATAAAATTTCTAGAAATAACATACTTAAGCCTCTATTTGTTGTTCGGAAGTTACCAATTGTTTCAGCGCTTCCTCAATTGCTTGTAAGAAACTACGTTATTATCAATTTTTAATATAATCGATAATAACATGCATTATTATTCTCATGAGTGGTGATAAGAAACAATGTTATTATCGATTATTTAATTTTACGATAATAACTGGTATGCTGTAAGCAAAATGATATGAGGCTCATTAAATGGATATACAACAATCCACTTCAGGACAAATCTTTAAGTCTCCTAAAGGGTATAATGCCTTTGTGCCCCATAATCTGCCACCTAAATTTGAATGGGATAATGCGGTAGTTAACAGCTTATCTCGGGCTGACTTTTTGTTAGGTAAATTGGCACGTGAAGGCAGTAAGTTACCTAATCCTCATCTTTTGATGCGTCCATTTATCACTCGTGAAGCAGTCCTGTCCAGTAAAATTGAAGGCACTCAAGCAACTTTAGGGGAAATTTTAGCCGCCAATGCTGGTGCTCACGTAAAACAAAACCCTGACGATCTCCAAGAGGTACAAAACTATATCAAAGCACTTGATTATGGACTAGGGCGATTAGCAGAGCTTCCATTATCGCTACGTCTTATCACAGAAATTCATGAACAGTTAATGCAGGGTGTTAGAGGCTCACATGCAACTCCTGGAGAATTTAGGCGCAGCCAGAATTGGATTGGATCTCCAGGATGTACCCTGAATACAGCGAAATTTGTGCCACCACCACCTGATAAATTAATGGAT
>MHBB01000088.1:0-2101 GCA_001803185.1 Legionellales bacterium RIFCSPHIGHO2_12_FULL_35_11 | reverse complement strand
TACACGATAGATCATTACCGCCGCTGATCCATATAGCGCTTTGTCATTATCAGTTTGAAGCGATCCATCCATTTTTAGATGGAAATGGGCGTGTTGGACGACTCTTGATTATGCTGCTCTTAGTTGAACAAAAAATGCTGCCTTCGCCCTTATTGTATTTATCTGCATTTTTTGAAGCGACACGGGATGAATATTATAAACAGCTTTATAACGTGAGTTCGAAAGGCACATGGCATGAATGGCTTATTTATTTTCTCAATGGTGTTGCCGTTCAATCTGAAGATGTTTTATCACGCGCTGAACGTATTAATGAATTATTAAATCAATGGAAAATTGTTGTTGCAAGCGGCGGCTCCCAAGTTCCTGTGGACATGGTGCAGCATTTCGCTGTGAATCCTTATTTCACCACCAATAAAATTGCTGAAGAACTGGGTATTGCCTATAGCACCGCACAAAGGGGTATTCAAAAACTTGAAGCTGCAGGCATTATTAAAAAGACGAATGAGAATAAGCGAGACAAAGTTTATTGTGCCATCGAAATATTAAACATTCTAGAAGAGCCTACGAAAATCATGACTGATGTTTATGAATAACAGCGCTCAAATTAGCTTTGCATCATTGAGAAGTAACTTAATTGCTTTTTTAGGTTTGAAAGTTTTGTAATGGCATTAATATAATACTGGCAACGTTCGGGGGAGTGTATTGTTCGACTGGCATATGGTAGGAGTTGTTGTTGTAACTCATGTATTCCTAAAAGCTGAGTCAAGACCTTGAAGCACCCAATTAAATACGCCAGATAATTCACTTTTAATAATTTTTTGAGCCAATTGTTTATCTTGTTCTGCTTCTGGGATTGTTACTTGAAATGGAATAATTAAAAAACGCCTGAAGTAAGCCTTTAACGAGATAAAATCGTTAGAGGTTAAAAAAGAATAAATTTTATTCTTAATCTCCCCATTACAATCTAAGACTATTGATCTAATAGTTTGTTGCCATATTAATGATTTAGCCTCTTGATAAAGCTCATCTTTGGCTTTTTTAAGATTTACTGCTATCCAGAATATATTAAATGATTCTAGATTTTCATAAATCCATAAAAGCACACTTGTAACGAGAAAAATATACGCACATTCAGTTAAATGATCAGTTTCGAATAGTATATAAATAGATACGAAATAAAAAATGAAAGCGAATATGTATCTGGATTTTTTGAGCCTATCTTTTTTCATGAAAAATTAATGCCCTATCGCTAATTTAAAACCGAGGCCCTTAAGGATGGCTCCAAACGTATCTAATCTCGGATTTCCTTTTTTAGAAAGGATATTATAGAGATTTTGCCGATTTAAATGTGTCTTTTTTGCTAGTTTGGTGATACCACCTTGAGCCAGGGCGACATTGCGTAATGCTACAAGTAAAGCCTCAGCATCACCATCCTCTTGATACTCCTCCAAAGCAACTTGCAAATAACCAAATGCCTCCTCTGAATTTCTCAATGACTCCACAAATTCATCATGATAACTTTGTGTATTTTTCAAAATCTGTTCTTTATCCATGATTTCGCTCCAATAAATCTTGCCAATATGCTTTGGCTGTTTCAATATCTTTACCTTGAGTTTTTTTGTCACCACCGCATAATAAAATGACGATAATGTCATCTTGTTCCGCAAAATAAAGTCGATAACCTGGGCCAAAATCTAATTTTAATTCACAGACCCCATCGCCTAGAAGTTTATACTCACCGTAGTGACCTAGCTCCACTCTGTCTAATCGACTACGTATTCTATGACGAGTAGTTGGATCTTTAATATTTTTGATCCAATCAACAAACGGGACTTTTCCCGAACGCGTCACATAATTTCGTATAATTTTGTTATTTTTCTTTTTCATAATTAATTGTCGCTTATAAACGACAAAATGTCAAGGTGACACAAAGTTGGTAGTGTCCCATAAAACGGTCGTTTTATCCTAGAAAAAGCAGTTGGGCTCGTAGCGAGAATGAATAATGCACTGAATTTTAAAGATTTTTTCATGTTTTTTTGACGAAGGCATAGTCACCACTATGGCTTACTAATCCCAACAAAATTTTGTCAAAAAAATATAT
>MHBB01000087.1 GCA_001803185.1 Legionellales bacterium RIFCSPHIGHO2_12_FULL_35_11 | reverse complement strand
TTTTTATCATCTTTGTGAATATTTGGCAGAAGCAGCAAAAAGCATTCTTACTAATGGTCATGCCTGGGTTGAACAGCAAAAATTACTTTTAAAAAATTCACAGGTAACCGACGTATTAATGGCATTGAAACACTTAGGCCACACTTTCAATTGCACCCTATGTTTTTGATAAAAATAAAAAAGATGGCGCCAGAAAGTCGTCTGGCGCAGAAGAATTTTCAAATACCCATGTTTTTGATTAACTCAAAATAATAAGGCGCGGTAGTCGCACGGTGAAAATCATCTTTGTTAGCTTTGATACCTTGCCCTGTATATTTGTAGCGAACTTCTTTTAAATAATCTATGACTACTTGTTTAGATTTTGGCTCTAGCAAGTTTTTTCCTGTTCCTTGATATCCGATAGATAAGGGGCCAAATAAATAGCTATCCAAGTCTGAATTATTAGCCTCACGAAGCTCATTCACAATCGATTTTATGTAAATAGGCTGTAAAGTTTTAGACTTATAAACTAGTTTATATTTAAGTGTGACAGAGGCATAATGAGTTGCAGCTGCCAACTGATTATCTATTTTATCTAGATTTTGCATAATTTCATCTGGCGTATGAGTATCAAGAAATCCCATTGTAGCCCAATCAGCGCACTGTTGGTTCAGCTTTTCACCAATTAACTTATGAAAAAAACTTCTCAACAATTCCTTATCTCTGGAATTAGGGTGCTCTCTTAATTGTCCTTGGACGTGAAACATAAGACCACTTACTATTTTATTTTTTACCTCTTCGTGGTCTGTTTCATCATATAACCTTAATAATTTAGGAACTAAGTCTACTTCAGTGCCTTTAAATGTAATTTTGTCAATCATAGCCCCACGTTTAACATCGTTAAGACTATCGCTATAGGCAAAGCGCATATAAGCTGACATAGGAGCAACATAGTTAGATGGTGGTGCAGGAGGGGTGTCCATTATCATTTGAAATTCCTCAAATGGCATCTCGTTAAGTTCTTCGGCAGTTACATCTTCTAACGTTCTATTA
Organism: Legionellales bacterium RIFCSPHIGHO2_12_FULL_35_11; assembly: GCA_001803185.1. Classification (GTDB taxonomy): domain Bacteria; phylum Pseudomonadota; class Gammaproteobacteria; order Legionellales; family Legionellaceae; genus 2-12-FULL-35-11. The sequence continues at coordinate 371 of MHBB01000087.1, read as the reverse complement.
TTTACCTTATCTAAAGTTAGGTTGGTTTTTGTGACTAGTCTTTCATCATTATAATAGGGAAACGCATTAAACAATGTAACTGGAAGCCAAACCCGGCCTGGCATTGTATCATATCCCTGACTATAAAACGCCCACCAGGCAAAAGTATCACAGCGCCAACGACCAGTTACAAATATTTCTCCTGTAAATGGATTTCCCTGCGCAATTCTATAATCAGTATTACTAGTATATTCTCTAACCCACCATCGTTGATGGTTTGCTTCAACCAGCAAAAGATGGCCTCTCTGACCTCTATCCGATACACCGTATCTACTCCCCCCAATATTTTGAGCGAGATTTAAAATTACTGATGGAATTTATTTGGCCAATTA
>MHBB01000086.1 GCA_001803185.1 Legionellales bacterium RIFCSPHIGHO2_12_FULL_35_11 | reverse complement strand
AACATCAAAAAGAATTTTGTCAGCATATTTGCTCGTAAGAAGTTTGCATAAAAGACTATCTCCCCTCTCTGTACATGACAAAATTTACGCCCGTTTGTCCTGAGGAGGCGCATAGCGCCGTCTCGAAGGACTGGTGGTAATGGCAATGACGTCCGTCATAGTGCTTTTTTTCGTTTGGCATGAAGCGACAATGCAGCCCAGTCACCCCTTATCAGTGCTTCTTTCTTCTTTCGACTCCAACCTTTAATTTGTCGCTCAGAAGCCAAGGCTTCCATTCTTGTTGAAAATTCTTGAGAATATGCCAAAGTGACAGGTAATCTTGTCGCTGTATAACAAGTGGGAATTTCTTTGCCGTGATGTTGCGCAAGACGATTTTCCAAATTATCAGTATGGCCAGCGTAATAACTTTTATCTGCGCACTTTAATAAATATACCCAAAACATTTCTTCTCCTTCGGTAGCTTAATCTTATCTAAACATTGGTCAAATAAATCCGGTTGATAAAAAACTTTCATTACTGCATTAACAATGCAATCTAAACCATATCGAAATATACTTACTGCTGGTCTGCCATGCTTTTTAATTTTGATAGGCTTAATGGTATGCCGCCACTCTCCTGTTTTGTGTGCCCAACAAAATGCTATGGCTAACAGAACAAATATTTTTTTAATGCGATCTATATCTGTAACATGTGTGTCTTCAAAATTAAAACCGCGGCCTTTAAGGCAACCAAAAAGTGTTTCTATTTCCCAACGTAAGCCGTATGTCATAATTGCATATTCCGGCAATTCGCTTGTTGCTACTATTAGCAAATCTCCATCCGATAATCTTAAACCAGCCAAGTATAATTCACATCCCATTATCATTCTTTTACCTTGAATAATGCGCTGTTCCTGTTGTTTTAAGCCATAAAATAACGCATCAATGTCTACCTCTAAACCCTGTGAATTGGTGGTAACAGTGTTATTTCTTATCCTAATATAAAAAGGTATTTTTTTATCGAGTAGCCACTTAAACCAATCGCCACCAATAAACTCGCGATCAGCAAGGATACCAGCAACACATTTTACGCCAAAACGATCAATAAATTTTTGAATCAATGCGATGCGTTCCGCCGTGTCTGAGTTTCCTTTTTTATCCAGTAGCTCCCAATAGACGGGTATCGCAGTTCCTTTAAAAACAATTGCCAATGTCAAAATGTTGATATCAGCCTTTCCCCATTGCCAGTTTGTTCGATCAATTGCTAAATACCATTTTCCATCTGCTACAAAAAAAATCTTGAAAATAAAACCAGCAATCATATCGTAGTCAATGGTGAAATTTGAGAAAAATCGTTGTAACCGTCGATAGCGCGAGGATTGTTGTGCATTGCTAGCAAAAGCACAGGCTAGTTTATTTAAATTTGTTGCTCTCGTGACAATAAGTGCCAATAGCAT
>MHBB01000085.1 GCA_001803185.1 Legionellales bacterium RIFCSPHIGHO2_12_FULL_35_11 | reverse complement strand
AGCTGGATTACATTTTGATGAGAAAGTTATTAATTCATTAAAAGCAAAGGGCGTAAATTTTGCTTACACAACCCTACATATTGGAGCAGGAACATTTCAACCTGTAAGAGAAATGGAGTTGTCCAATCATCAGATGCACACAGAAAAATTTATTGTTGATAGACCTTTGGTAGATGCAATTTTATTGACAAAAAAGAATGGCGGTCGGATAATCGCAGTTGGCACTACGGCTATGCGTAGTCTTGAAAGTTGGGTTGCAGATGATAAATTTGAACCTACAGCGCAAGATACAAATATTTTTATAACCCCAGGTTATAAATTTAAAATTTGTGATGGTTTAATTACTAATTTTCATTTACCTGAATCTACTCTTTTGATGTTGGTCTCAGGATTTATTGGATATGAAAATGCTATGCAACTATACAAAATTGCAATAGAAAATAAATATCGATTTTTTAGTTATGGTGATGTAAGTCTTTTAATATGAATAATAGACCTCTTTCGAAACTCGCTATAGAAAGTGAAGTGCAAGAAGATTTGGCGTGCAGAACTGGGGTGTACACGCCAGTGCATGGGGATTCGAGCACCGAATCTTTGCGGCAATTTACCTCTACAGTAGAGTTTAGAAAGAAGTCTAATGAAGTTGTTCTTCCAATATTAACAGGAACTAATGACTCATGTCTTACCATGCATGACATAAAAGGCGCTGGCCATAATATTATTTCTGTTAATCTGGAACATTTGCTCCTTAGACCAGGAATAAATTTTCTTTTAAAAAATAGACAATTAAATAAATATCTATCTTGGGATCAAAAGTTGGTTGTCGACGCCTCTTCTTTGCAATTAGATAATAACGCTACTAGTATAGATGGGTTGAAAAAATATCTAGTCTACTCAAAATTAGACGGGAGTAAACACCAATTTTTACAAGACGACATTTTAGAGTTATTAAGATCTCTTGCACCAGATGCTATTCTTTTACCAAATACCTCATTTAACCCATCAGATTTTAATCAATTAAAATCAACCGTTGTGTATTTTTCAAACGAAGAAAAATCTGAAAAAGAAAGCGATTCTTATGGATTTTATTTGAATTACAATAAATTAAATCATGGATATTTAGAAATTTTTTTAGGAAATTATACTAATTCTCCTAAATGTATAAAAGGAGAGTTAGATATTGATTTAGTTAATCAGTTAAAAGAAATTCCAAATCTAATGATTATATCAAGTAAAGTTAGTGATGATGGATATAATGGAATTTATTATCGTAAGCAAAACCAGTATTCTATCCTTGAATTATCTAGTAAAAATAATTTTGAAATAATGGATAAAGATTGTAATTGCTATACATGCACGTCTAATTTTACAGTGGCATATTTACATCACTTATTTCAACACACACCATTACTTTGTCAGAGATTGCTGATTATTCACAATATTTCAGCATATGCCATGAAATATTGTGAATAATACTGAATATTTGTTATGTCATTAGAACTAAATATTTTTAGGTCATTTACGTAAAGGATAAATACCTATATGATGTGTTAAATAATTTTTTACTGGGCTTTATGACTTTTTCAAAAAGCACTCAAAATTGTCGTCTTTGCGAACAAAGTGAAGCAATCTAGTGACGTTTAAGGGCTCTAGATTGCTTCACTATCGCTCGCAAAGACGCATTTTAGAACATGTCTTTAAAAATTCATAAAGTCCAGTTTTAGTGAAATTGGCTAATTAAATGTTAATTGTCAGCACACTATACTGCGCGCGGTCACAATTTGTGGTTTTTTGGCGATTGTCATTTTTGTTCCAATTTGGCGATAGAAGCGAAGCGCAATAGCAGGTCTATTGTCAAGCTTCTATCGCCAAATTGGGGCGAAAATGACAAGACAAAAATCGCAAATTGTGACCGCGCGCAGTATATAATTAAATTTTTATAACTAGAGTTTTGGAGATTATTATGGGATTTTTTATATCTAATGCAATAGCGGATACTACAAGTGCAGCAGCTCCTCAATCAGATGGGGTATTTTCATTAGTTATGGTAGCAGCAATATTTGTTTTATTTTATTTTATGCTAATTCGTCCGCAATCAAAAAGAGCAAAACAACACAAAGAATTAGTTGGCAACCTTAAGAAAGGTGATGAAATTGTTACAGCAGGTGGTATTTTAGGTAAAATTGTTAATCTTGATGAACAGTACATACGAATTCAAGCTTCACAAGGAGTTGAAATTACAATGCAACGTGGTAGCGTAGTGACTGTACTGCCTAAAGGAACTATTGAATCTGTATAAGCGAGCTTTAGTAAATGCAAAATAAATACCCTCTATGGAAAAACATTTCCCTAATAATTATAGTTGTTATTGGACTTCTATATTCTTTACCAAATTTGTATAGCGAGGATCCAGTTTTACAAATATCTTCTACAGCTAACGAAAGTGTGGATGTATCTTTGCCAAAGGTAAAAAAAATATTAGATGAAAATAAAATTCACTATAAATCAATAGGGCACCAAGAGGGTATAGTTGAGGTTAGATTTAAATCTACAGATATTCAGTTAATTGCTAAGGATAAAGTTAAATCTTATTTAGGCGAACCATATATTGTTGCTTTAAATTTACTACCATCTACACCAAACTGGTTATTAGCTATTGGTGCCAAACCAATGAAGCAAGGATTAGATTTGCGTGGAGGGGTGCACTTTCTTTTAGAAGTAGATATAGATAGCGTTATTAATCGCCGTTATGAAGGACTTATTAAAAACTTAGGTCAGGAATTACGTGAAGTTGGAATTAGATATTCCGGTATTAGATATCTAAATAAAAAAGGAATAGATATTCGTTTTAAATCAAAAACTGATTTTATTAATGCTGCTTTAGAGTTAAAAAATAGATTTGCTGATTTAGATTTTGTAAATAAACCTGATGATAATTCTTTGATGATTAGCCTATCTGAATCAGAGTTGAATAATATTAGGCAGACAACTATTGAGCAAACTATGAGTGTTTTGCGAAATAGGGTGAATGAGTTAGGTGTCGGTGAAGCTATAGTTCAACAGCAGGGAGCTACTAGAGTAGTAGTTGACTTACCAGGTGTTTTAGATGCCGCCAGAGCTAAAGGAATTCTTGGTGGTACTGCGACCTTGCAATTTTATTTAGTTGACTCAGAAAACGATCCGATGATTTCATTGAAAACAGGGGTTGTACCTGTTTCTAGTAAACTTTATAAAATGGAAGGTAATCCAATATTACTTAAGCGCCAAGTGGTTTTGAGTGGAGACTCAATTACCAGTGCTATATCTAGTTTTGATCAGCAAACAGCAAGCCCATCTGTATCAATTCAGCTTGGTGGAGGAGGTGAGTCATTATTTACCAACGTTACACGGGATAATATCGGCAAAAGAATGGCTATTGTTTTTGTTGAAAGCAAAACTACTCTACAAGAAATAGAAGGGGTTAAAAAACCAGTTACGCATAGAGATGAAAGAGTTATTAGTGCTCCAGTAATTCAAAGTGCGCTTGGTAATAATTTCCAAATTACTGGCCTAACAGATGGCAAAGAAGCAAGTGATTTAGCACTTTTGTTAAGAGCAGGAGCACTACCTGCAGCAATATACCCGATTGAAGAAAGAACTGTTGGTCCAAGTTTAGGAAAAGAAAATATTCAACGAGGTATTTTATCTCTGGAAGTTGGAATGGCCTTAATTTTAATTTTAATGGTAATTTATTATCGATTATTTGGATTAGTAGCTAATATTTGTATATTTTTAAATTTAATTTTATTGTGCGCACTTTTGTCAATGATAGGTGCAACTCTAACTTTACCAGGCATAGCAGGTATAGTGTTAACTATCGGTATGGCTGTTGACGCGAATGTTTTAATCGATGAACGTATTCGTGAAGAATTACGAAATGGCATGTCAATTCAGACTGCAATTTTTGCAGGATATGAAAGAGCATTTTCTACTATTCTAGATGCTAATATTACTACCTTAATTGTTGCGATAGTCTTGTTTTCTATCGGAACAGGAGCAGTTAAGGGTTTTGCTGTAACTTTATCATTAGGTTTGCTTACTTCGATGTTAACAGGGGTGATATATAGTCGCGCTATAATAAATTATATTTATGGTGGTAAGAATGTGAAGAAATTATCTATTGGTATTTAACGATGGTCTGTTAATTTACGATAGGTAATTTATTCCTGTAATTTATTCTTTATGAAAAAATTATTTTATATATAAATTGAGGTTTTAATGGAATTTTTCAATCCGAATTCAAAAATAGATTTTATGGGTGGTAGAAAATGGACTGCTATATTATCAATAATTATTTTTGTTGTTTCAATTTCCGCATTGCTGATCAATGGTTTAGATTGGGGATTAGACTTTACTGGTGGTACACAGATTCAAGTTTCTTATCCTGATTCAGCAGATTTACAGGGTATTCGATCTAGTTTATCTGAGCATGGTTTTAAAGATATAGAAGTTATTAGCTACGGTAGCTCTAAAGATGTTTTAATTAGTACTTCTCCTGTAATTGATAGTGAGCAAGATGATTTGGTCCAGCGAATAATGTCAGCTTTACCTGGAGCAGTAAAACAAAGCGTAGATTTTGTAGGTCCGCAAGTAGGTAAAGAATTAGCTACAAAAGGTGCTCTGGCAATTATTGTTTCATTGCTTGCTACTATGATTTATATTGCTGTGCGGTTTGAATATCGGCTTGCAGTTAGCTCGGCAGTTGCATTAGTACATGACCCGGTGCTAATTCTCGGTATTTTTGCTTTTTTTCATATCGAGTTTGATCTGAAAGCCTTGGCTGGTTTGCTTGCTGTTATAGGTTACTCACTTAATGATACTATTGTTGTTTTTGATAGGGTTAGGGAAAACTTTGTTAACATTAGACGAGCAACACCAATTGATATAATGAATATATCTATTAATCAAACATTATCTCGAACAATCATGACTTCAGCTCTAACTTTGTTTGTGGTAGTTGCTTTATTTATTTATGGTGGCGAAACAATACATGGGTTTTCTCTTGCATTGATTATCGGCATAATTGTTGGTACATATTCTTCAATATATGTAGCTGGTGCGCTTGCAGTTTATATGGGTTTAAGTTCAAATGATTTTATTAAGTCTAAGAAAAAAGAACTAGACGATAGACCATAGCTTTTAACCATGTTAGTCGTCATGAATTTTTCGTGGTCGCTTGAGCCATTTAGGTAGGTACCAGTTCCAATTTTTTGCTAGAGCCATTGTTGCTGGTACTAAAATGGTGCGAATTGCGAATGCATCGACAAAAATTGCTACAGCGATTCCAAGACCAAACTCTTTTACCATTAGCACGTCTGCAAACATAAATGATCCACATAGCATAATTACTATTAGTGCAGCGCTTGTTATTATTCGACCGCTTTTAACTATGCTAAAAACTATACTTTTAATATTATCTTTTGTTGAAATATAAGCCTCATGTATCCTGGTTAATAAGAATACTTCATAGTCCATAGAAAATCCAAATAGTGCACAAAAAATTATAATGATCAAACTAATATCAAGCATTCCTTGTGGCTTAAAATGTAGTGCATCATGCAAGTATCCTTCCTGAAATATAAATACTAATACTCCATAGCTAGCACATAAACTTAGCACATTCATAAAAATTGCCTGTACGGGCAGCAATATAGATTTTAATAAAATCATTAAGATAATAAATGTTAAACTCATAATCCAAATAACTGCATAAGGTAGGGTATGAAGAATAGCTGATACCACATCAAAATTTGTGACTGGGACTCCTGTAAGTAAAGTAGTTAAATTTGAACCAGGATTAATTTTTTCTATATATTTTATTAAATTAGCGGTTTCTTTTGAGTTTGGACCATATTTTGACACAATTGATACAAGCGTAAATTTTTCTCTGGTAGTGTTATTAAGCAATTGTTTTATATTTTTATCAGTAATTTTATTACCATACATGTATTGATATTGTTTTAGAGATATTTGAGGGTGAATAGTAACAATACTGTTAATTTCTTTAACAGAGTCTGGTTTTTTAACTTTATTAATATAATTATAAATATTTTTTATATTTGTTTTGGATGTTATTCTTCCTTTGTTTGTCTTGATAATTATTTTAATTGGCACAAGACCTTGTTCATTAAAGTTCTTTTTATACATTTGAAAAAATTGTTGATTTTTTGAATGGTCTGGTAATATATTAAAATCTGTAATACCAATTTTTATGTTTAAAATAGCGTAACTTAAAATTAGTACAAAAACCAACGTAATAATTGAAAATAATCCTGGTTTTTGTGTAACATACTTGGCTATCTTATACCAGACACTTTCAGTGCTAATTGCCTTAGGATTGCTGGTTTGTTTTGGTGGTTTTCTAATTCCCAAAGAATTTATTTTTTCTCTTAATACCCCCAATATTGCAGGCCAAAGGGTTAGAGCGGCACTAACAGCTATAAAGACAGCAACAAGTCCACCTACTCCTATGGAAAATAGAATATTTATAGGAAACATTAATAATGCACTTAGACTTATAAATACAGCAATGCCACTGAAAAATACCGCTTTTCCTGCAGTTGCAAAAGTTGTACCTAAAACAACTTGAATTGGAACGTTGTCTTTTAATTCGTCTCTGAAGCGATAAATGATAAAAAGCGCATAATCTAAGCTAAGGCATAGCCCTAATAATAAAGCAATATTTAAAGTAAAAATTGATAATGAAAATATATGACCTAACCCGTATAAAATTGTCAGGATTAGTAACGCCGAGCTTGCCCCAATATATAGTGGTACAAATGCTGCAAGTATAGTTTTAAAGACAACCAATAAGGTGACAATGGTAACTGGCGCGGCAATTATATCCGCCTTGAAAATATCTTGTTGCGTTTGTTCATTAATGTGTTCGATAAAAATTGGTTCACCACCTAAATACATAGTGATTTTTGGTGGTTTAGAAATACTATTTTGTAATTTATTGAGAAGATCTTTAGAAAATGGCTTTGATGATTTGAATACTATTGCAACATATGCGGTTTTTTTATCTTTTGAAATTTGTTTTGGATTATTTTCAGGTAAAAATATTTCATGATCTATCGGGAAATTGTCTAATTTGCTGAGTGACTTTTTTATTATCTTACTAAATTTTTTGGAATTCACTGGTGTTTTCTCACTGTGATAAATAACTAGATACTGATTTTCACCATATCCTAATTTTTTATTTAAAAATTGATTTGCCAAGTCACTCTTTGAATTAGTAGCTATGAATCCAGTCGAGTTAAATGGGGCAATTATATTTGTAAGATGCGGAATACAAAAAAATAACGCTAAAAGCCAAAATATTATAATTTGAATTCTAAATCTATATGCGAATTTCCCTAGCTTATAAAAAAACCTTGATTCCATAAATGTAGATTTATAGTTCACATAGACTCTATTATAGACTAAAAAATAACGGGTTTTTATAAACTGGGCTTTATGACTTTTTCAAAAAGCACTTAAAATTGTCGTCTTTGCGAACCGTAGGTGAAGCAATCCAGCGGCCTTAAAGTCACTAGATTGCTTCACCTACGGTTCGCAAAGACGAGTGCAAGTTAGTTCGGAGCGTTTTTCAGGCCCTGTACGCAATGACGCATTTTAGAACATGTCTTTAAAAAACCATAAAGTCCAGATAAACAGGGGTGTGATTAAAACTGCGGTCAATTGAAAGATGCCGTCATTGCGAGGAGCGCAGCGACGAAGCAACCCAGAGGTTACGAAGAAAAGAGCTTGAATTAC
>MHBB01000084.1 GCA_001803185.1 Legionellales bacterium RIFCSPHIGHO2_12_FULL_35_11 | reverse complement strand
GATTGATCAAGCCAGCACAATTCATTGATCACGCACAAAGAGGCGACGATACCCGCTGCATCAGCACTTAAAAGCCCTTGATACCCATTGCTTTCAACAATCATCTCCAATTTTTCATCAAGTGCGGGTGCCATATAAAAACCACTGTTACTTAATTCATAATAATTCCAGAAAGCACCGCTGTAGCTTGCACATAATTTACTCATGGCATTGTAAATCCCGTTCTCCGCTGCCATCATACGCTTGCCGAAATATTTTGGTAAAAATGCTAATCGTTGATTTTCATTGACTACTATTGCTTTGATTTTTGTTGTCATTGTTTATACTCCATTAATTATTTTCAATTTATCCCGAACTCAATATAATTATATCATATATGATATTGTTGGCAAGTAGTATTTGACAGTTTAATACTATTTATGAGATTATTATTTTATTTTAGGGATTATTATGGACAAACTTGTAAAAGATATTGATTGGAATAAATTAGCTTCGGGCACCCTGAAGGCAGAGCTAAAGCGTCGAGATATTGGTTATGAAAAGTTGATCACTATGCTTGATAAAATTGGGGTACAAGAAACACACGCAAGCATATTAAATAAAATGAGCCGTGGTGCTTTTCAGTTTAGTTTTTTCTTACAATGTGCCGTTGCAATTGGGATGAAAAATTTACGACTAGAAGATCTGATATCAGACTCTGAGTAAATTTATTTTGGATTTAGTGAAGTCAATAGATACGGATTTATTAATGGATATAAAACAGTTAGCCAATTTACCGGAAAGCAAAACACTTGAATTTAAACGCGATACAACTGCACTCGATTCTATTTTAAGATCAGTGATTGCTTTTGCAAATACTGCTGGAGGGATCATTTTAATCGGTGTTGAGGACGATGGGACGATTGTTGGTCTTAATAATCCAAGTAAAGATCAAGAAAAAATTGTAAATAGTATCGCCAATCGTGTAAAACCGTTGCTGTCACCAGACTTTAATATTATTTCGGTAGAGGGTAGACAGGTACTGGTTATTCAAATTGATTATACGCCAGCCCCTTATTATTTAGCGGATAAAGGGGAGTCTGAAGGTGTTTATATGCGGCTTGGTAATACCAATCGTGCGGTTAGTGGTGAAGTGGTTTCCGAGATGAAACGCGCAGCACATCATCCGTTTTATGACAAAATTCCTTGTGATAATACTTCTGAGCTCGATTTGGACATGGAGTTGATTCAAAGGATTTTCTCAAAGAGCCATATTCAAATCGATACTGAGAAATTATTAAGTATTGGTATTTTAGTTCATAAAGGGAAACGTATTGTTGCGACTAACGCTGGCGTGATTTTATTTGGTAAACCAGAAGTTAGGCAGAAATTTTTCCCTTCCAAATAACTTCCACTAACAGATTGTTTTAAAACAACTTTATTTTTCATTATTTAGCTCATTTCTACAAGATTTAAGCCTAATTCTGCAGCTTGTCTCTTTAAATTTTTAATTTTTCTATCTCGATATTGCTCTTCATAATACGCTTGGCCAGCTTCTTTATACTCAAGTCCATGCCGCAACATGTTGTAAATAATTTTCGCTAGTTTATGAGCAGTTGCCGTAATTGCTTTCATGGGTCCTTTGCGTGATTTTAATCGTCTCAAATAAGCACCAAGTGCCGTTTGACTACGATATAATGTAAAAGCAGCCATACGTAATGTAGCAGCCGCTCTATTATTTGATGGTTTTGTTTTTCCACTGAGACGCTTGCCTCCAGATACTTTGTTACCGGGACATAATCCAAGCCATGAAGCAAATTGCTTTGCACTTTTCCACTGTGTCATATCAAGACCAATTTCACCAATTAATTGCAGTGCTGATATTTGGTTAATCCCAGGCACAGCTAATAAATCTACCCCTGTTAAGCGGTGTAGTTCGTTTCCCAAATTAAATGCAGGTGAATTTTTACTTTCTTTTTTTTTATTAGGATTCAATTCTTCAATCGGAGTATCAATAACTTTCTGATTGGTTTCAAATTCAGCTATCTTT
>MHBB01000083.1:232-1423 GCA_001803185.1 Legionellales bacterium RIFCSPHIGHO2_12_FULL_35_11 | reverse complement strand
CAATATCAGCAATCTTGGATACGTGTTTTTCAAGCTCACTGCTGTCAGTATTAATTGAAAGGTTAGCAATCGAATCATATAGACCATCGCGCTCATGATGGAGTTTATCTAAAAATTTTTTTAGCTCTGTAGGGTGTAATAATGGCGCTGGATCACGTGCAACACGCTCCAATTGCACTTGAGTACTGACCTTTAAATGAACGACAAATTCTGAATCCAATAATTGTCTATTTTTTTCAGAACAAACGATGCTGCCATCTGTTGCAACAACAATATTGTTTTGTTTTTGTTGTGAAATTAATATTTCAGATTGGCAATCAAGCAAATTATTTTCGCCTTGCGTTCCTAATGCATCTGGCAAAGTACGGCCTACACGAAATTCCAGGTCAAAATTAGCATCGATAAATTTCCAGCCGAGTTTTTTAGCCAATGTTTTTGCAACCAATGCCTTACCTGCACCTGGATGGCCCACAATATAAATCCTCTTGTATTCGCCCATATCACTTTCTCCGGCTTAATTTTATTGTGTTAATTTATCATTCAGGCATGTAAAAATAATACCGTAATACTACTGGAAAATAGCACTAACTTACCTTTTCAGCGATAAAATCTGCTTTATTTTATTCTCACTATTGATATCGCTACCTTCGATACAAACCGTCTTAAATCGACTTTTTTGCCCTGATTTGATTGAAATAAATGCCTTTAGAATAGAAAGCATCTCCGATAAAAAATCAATGAGCGCTTTATTCGCTTCTCCATCAATGGGCCGTGCCTGAACTTTAATTTTTATTGCATCACCATGTTTCCCAACAATTTCAGATTTTTTAGCACCCAGCTGTAAATAAATTTTTAATTTCAAGTCTGATTTCATCTATTTAGTCGTGTTAAATATAATTCTCGCGAAGTCTTTTTATCATCAGTTAACCTACCTTCGTTCCCAGCTCTTGAAAAAACCTCAAAAGATAGCCATCAGGGTCTTGAATGAGGAATTGTCTGTGTCCATACAAACAATCGTTAACACGATACCATTTTTCATGAATTGGTTTATAAATTTGAAAACCATTTTGCATTGAAATTTTATACAGCTGATCAATATCATTAACTCGAATCTGAAAGTTTATACCTCTGCCAAATGGTATTTCCATAACGCCAGTCTTCCAGCTATCTTCATCTAGTTCTTCAAGCATG
>MHBB01000083.1:0-151 GCA_001803185.1 Legionellales bacterium RIFCSPHIGHO2_12_FULL_35_11 | reverse complement strand
AACATCAAGCTTGCTTCAATATCACTGACGTATAATTCAGGAATTAAACAGTTTAATTTTATTTTCATCTGTTTTCCAAAATTTAAGCTGTCCAAAAATTAATTAAACTTCAATTTATAATATTTTTGATAACTCAGGAATTAATATTTTC
>MHBB01000082.1:27472-52302 GCA_001803185.1 Legionellales bacterium RIFCSPHIGHO2_12_FULL_35_11 | reverse complement strand
TTTTATTATTCTTCTAATGATTGCAAATTAAAACATAGTTGGAATTATTACTCAACCGGAACTTAAGGCTAATTGGAAGGCTAGCGGTCAGCGCGCGCGGATTCAATCATGATAAGTCCAATAGCCATCCCTATTAGCCTAATTGAAAATACCAAGTTGGCGGAATACTCATAACCGACCTTTCGAAGATTAATCATTTTTCGTTTAACCTAGAAAAAGCACCGTTCATCACTTTACATATCAAGCCAAATTCCAGTAAATGTGCATGTTTCTCGGCTAATTCTTCTAAAAACAAGATATCAGGTACAGCAAATTGCCAAGGCAAACTGAACATTGCACTGGTCAACTCTCCATGCTCAATATCGATAAGTACGCTTGTATCGCTAATAAGCAGTAACATCCAGGTTCTCCATTGCACGCAACGATCTGAATGATTCAAGCGGCATATTCATTAGTTCTGCGGCTTTGGATTCACCAATATATTCCTCAGCAAGAGCATGAAAAACCATTTGTTCAAAAATATGGGTTTTTTCTTTGGGGTATTGTTGACCCGGCTCATTCTTGGACCATCCCCGTTCATTAAATTCTTTTCTTAATCGAACATACAAAGAATGGGAGATAATCCCTGCATCCTCCGCCCTGTGAAGAATGGATAACATACTGATGCCAAATTCTTGCTTCAACAAATCGAGCTCCCGTGGCTCTACATCATTGCGATGCTTTCCAAGAATTGCAATTAATGCTTCTTTTGGCAAAAGAAATGCACCAGCAAATCGATTGCAACATTTTTCTTCATCTAAAGATGGATGCATAAATTCATATAAAACAAGATGTGCAAGCTCATGCGCAAGTGTAAATCGTTGACGGTCTCCGGGCCAGCGATTCCCAATAACAATAATTGGCATATTATTTATACTGGCAGACAAGCCATCAAACCCGGGGTATTCCTGATTATCGATTTCAAAAACTTTAATTCCATGCTCCTCGAATACATCAATTAAATCCAGTATTGGATCAAGACCAAGGGACCACTGTTTGCGAACCTGGTTTGCAATATTATCAATGTCATCATAGCTTTTAATTTTTTTCTCCCCTAGAGCAAATTCCCGTATAGGAGAGGATGGAAATAAACGTTCAAGCTCCACTCGACGCTCAATCTGTTCAAGCATCTTTGCTTTAATTTCTTCCAATTGCTTTTCTGGCATATCAGCATGTTTGCGATATTGGATATTTTCCAAAGTAAATAGCTCTGGTCTGAAAAAATATTCCACTTTAATTTTTAGTGCTTTGGCGAGCTTGATAAGGACATCTGATGAAGGTACAACCTGATTGTCTTCATATTTTTTGATGGCAGCATGACTTAATGCAACCCGATCGGCTAAATCACGCAATGAAAATCCTTGAGCCTTCCGAGCACGTTGAATACGATTTCCTAACATAATTCCCCCCTTTAGTTTACATTGTTAATTATAATCAATGTTTTTGTAAACTTCAAGGAATAAAGTAAGTAGCGGTAGGATAATAACTGTATTTATGATCTATACTTATCTGTATATGATTAGTTTGGAGTAAACCGTGAATTTTGAAAGCATTAAACTAACTTCTATGAGCAATCAGGATCTATTAAATTCAGGAATTGAAAAAGCTCATTCTGCTTTTGATATTATTATTTCAGAGTTTGATAAGAGTTTAGTGTCACATATTGGCCGAGCTATTAATAGCCCGAAAGATATTGATAATTGGACTCGCGAGTGGCTAGATGAAGAGAAAAAATTTTTTTCTGATGCTGATTTACAAAATAAATGTAAGGTTATTGAAGATGAATGTATTAAAGGTAAAGATGCGATTGAAAAAGTAGCGACAAAGCTTAATTACGCAGTCACCTCTATGAATGAATTAACCGAGCTTATGTTACAAGTTAAAAAAAGAGCAGGTGAAATCAGCGGATTAACTGATAAAATTTATAGGAAAATGAAATTTCTTGAAAAAGAGAATAACCCAGGCTGGAAAGAAAAAGCAGATGAAAAACTTAAAGAGCTCCATAATATAATGTCCTCTCTTGAAGAGCTTCAACCTAATTTTGCTGGGTTAAGGGATATTTTGGGCAAAGAAATTGATACTGTTGCCGAGGTATTTCTTAAGTCTAGTCAAGGAGATGACATTAAATTAGAGCAGGATAAGGAAAATGTAATTTCATTTATTGATACAGTCTATAAAGATGTCCGTGAGTCATTTGCGGAGCAGAAAAAAGGAGTTGCTATTTTGGTTGAGTATTTTGATGATTTTGCTGCAAAATGCCAACAATTCAGCCCAATTATTGATAAGATTCTAAATCTCTCAAAGAATATTCTTGATGAAAGTTTAGAGTATGTGGATAATTGGTGATGGTTAGGGACGTTGCCTAGTTATATTACATCATCCAAATATTTTTCAGCATCTAGGGCAGCCATGCAACCAAAACCTGCTGAAGTAATAGCTTGCCGATACACATTATCAGCAACATCACCACAGGCAAATACTCCAGGGATGCTGGTAGATGTTGCCATGCCTTTTAAGCCAGATGCAATTTTAATATATCCTGCCTGCATATCTAGTTGATCTTGAAATAATCCAGTATTAGGAGTATGTCCAATTGCGATAAAAACTCCGTCTACGGCTAAATCTTGTGATTGAGATGAGTTTTTATTTTTAATTCTTGCGCCAGTAACTTTTATATTGTCACCTAGTACTTCTTCCAGAGTTGAATCCCAGATGATTTTTATATTGCCATTTTTTTCTTTTTCAAATAATTTATCTTGAAGAATTTTTTCAGAGCGGAGTTTATCTCTTCGATGTACTAAGGTAACTTCACTTGCGATATTAGATAGATAGATAGCTTCTTCAACAGCCGTATTTCCACCACCAATTACGGCGACTTTTTTATTTCTATAAAAAAACCCGTCGCAGGTAGCACAAGCTGATACTCCTCTGCCTCTGTATTTTTCTTCTGACTCCAAGCCAAGATATTGGGCAGAAGCGCCAGTTGCAATTATAAGAGCATCGCAAGTGTAAATTTCACTATCGCCGTGTAAGGTGAATGGTCTTTTGCTAAGGTCTGCTTGAGTAATATAATCGTTTACTATAGTTGTTTGGAATCTTTTAGCATGTTCTAACATTTCATTCATTAAATCTGGGCCTTGCAGACCCTCCGCACCACCAGGCCAGTTATCAACGTCAGTTGTGGTTGTCAGTTGTCCACCTACTTCTAGGCCTGTGATAACTGTAGGGTTTAAATTAGCTCTTGCTGCATAAATTGCCGCTGTATATCCAGCTGGTCCTGAACCTAAAATAATTAATCTGTGATGATTTTGTCTATTCATTTTTATAAATACTCGTTTATGTTAGTATGCTAAATAATATGATAAAAAGAGAGTGTTTTAAATAGCAATGAAAAAGTTCAAATCAGAAAATTTCTCGCTTATAGACAAGAAGGCAGGCACGAATTTTTTAGTAAAGCATATATTAGAAGGCGGATTCATTCTAATCCTCGCCTTGTCAGCATTTGTATTTTTAGCCTTAGTCTCTTATAAATCTAGTGATCCTGGTTGGTTTAATACTAATCATGGTCGTGAAGTTGTTAATGCTGGTGGCAAATTTGGTGCCTATGTAGCTGATTTATTTTATTGGTTTTTTGGATATGCTGCTTTTTTATTACCAATTTTTATAACTTATGCTTCAGGAGTAATTCTTCTTGAGCAGCGCTCTTTTAAATTTATTAATAGACTTTCAATAATTATCCGCAGTATAGGCTTAATATTGTTGTTAATTGGTTGTTGTGGTTTTTTAAGTTTGCAAATTCGCTCTAACATATTTGCCGGTATTCATTTCTCAGGAGGTTTATTTGGTCAATATATAGCAATAACCTTGAACAATGCTTTAAATTTTTACGGAGCAATATTATTTTTATTTGCAGTATTTCTGGTGGGTCTGACGTGGCTAACAGATATTTCTTGGATTCTTTTAATTGAAGTTATTGGTCATTTGTCTATTATTTTATGTGGTTATATTATAGATTTTACTAAATCAGCTGGCAAGATAGTATATGAAAATGCATCTAAATTTGGAAAATATATACGATCACTTAAGAGCAATCGGTCATTAGATAAGCGTCCAGTTACGGTAGAATCGAATCCTAAAATTGTGAAAAAACCAAAGCTTACTCCTAAGTTATTGTCTGAAATTAATAATTTAACGAATAATCCTAAGCCAATAGAAAAGAAGGAAAAATCCACTATTCCGTTGCAAACTAAATTAGAATTACCAGCTTTAGGATTGCTAGACGCAGGCCAGCCAGGCAAGTCAATGGGTGGATATTCAAATAATGAATTAGAGAACTTATCAAGAGAAGTTGAGCAACATTTATTAGATTTTGGCGTTACCGCAACAGTTGTGTCAGTTCATCCTGGCCCAGTAATTACCCGTTTTGAATTGCAATTAGCTGCTGGAATTAAAGTTAGCCGCTTAAGTGCTCTAGCAAAGGATTTAGCGCGTTCTTTATCCGTTACTAGTGTTCGAGTTGTAGAAATTATTCCAGGTAAGACTGTTGTTGGTCTTGAATTACCTAATCCGAATAGAGCAATGGTTCGATTATCAGAAGTATTAAACTCAGATGTCTATCAAAAAGCTCATTCCTCATTAACCTTAGCATTAGGTGTGGATATTGCTGGCTGCCCAATGGTTGTTGATCTTGCCAAGATGCCTCATTTGTTAGTGGCAGGTACCACTGGATCTGGGAAGTCAGTCGGAATTAATGCCATGATTTTGAGCTTATTATTTCAAGCAACTCCAGAGCAAGTTAGATTGATTCTTATTGACCCGAAAATGTTAGAATTGTCTGTGTATGATGGAATTCCGCATTTATTGACCCCAGTTGTAACTGATATGCGAGAGGCGCAAAGTGCTCTCCGCTGGTGTGTTGGTGAAATGGAGCGAAGATATAGATTAATGGCTTCGCTTGGAGTTCGAAATATAGCTGGATTTAATGTGATGGTTTGTGATGCAAATAAAAAGAATGAACCATTAGTTGATCCTACCTGGAAAAAATCAGACTCTACGGAAGAGAGTGCGCCAGTTCTTTCAGAATTACCATATATCGTAGTAGTTATTGACGAGCTGGCAGATATGATGATGGTGGTTGGGAAAAAAGTTGAGCAATTAATCGCTAGAATTGCTCAAAAAGCTCGCGCAGCAGGAATACATCTAATTTTGGCTACTCAGCGTCCATCAGTTGATGTTTTGACTGGTTTGATTAAGTCTAATATCCCAACTAGAATTTCATTTCAAGTATCATCTAAAATTGATTCCAGAACTATTTTGGACCAGCAAGGTGCTGAGCAACTTTTAGGACATGGGGATATGTTATTTTTAGCTCCAGGCACAGGCACTCCGTTACGGGTTCATGGGGCATTTGTTGATGATAAAGAAGTTCATAGAATCGCCAATGATTGGCGGTCAAGAGGAGAGCCAGATTATATTGATGTTGTAACTCAAAATTATGACGATAATGATGATCCTGGTGCAAATATGACTTCATTTTCAGACAACAGGTCAGAAGATTCAGACCCATTGTATGATCAGGTTGTTGAATTTGTTATTCAAACGAGGAAGGCAAGTATCTCCTCGGTGCAGCGTAGATTTAAAATAGGTTATAATAGAGCAGCAAGATTAGTTGAAGAAATGGAAAGTTCTGGTTTAGTTGGTCCGTTGGAAGGTGGTTTTCGTGATGTTTTAGTGCCATCAGGAGAGTAAGTATGATTTTTCGTTTTTTCATTCTATTTATTTTTACATTTAGTGCTTTTGCAGATATTAGCTCTGATATTTTGCAGAGGAAATTAGAAGCTATTAAGACACTACAAGCTACATTTACTCAAGTTATTTCTGCAAAAAAACAAAATTCCAATGAGACATCTGGTGAAATGGCTTTAGCGAGGCCTAATCATTTTCGTTGGCAGACAAAAAAACCAATGCCTCAGCTTTTAGTTGCAGATGGTCAAAAACTTTGGCTTTACGATGAAGAATTAGAGCAAGTTTCGGTAAAAAAACAAAGCAAGAAAATAGGTGGTGCTGTGGCAATTTTTTTAGGTGATGATAAAAATATAATTAGTAAAGATTTTAATGTAGTAATGTTACATAAAAACAATAAAGATTATTTTACTTTGTTAGCTAAAAGTCCAGAGGCAAGTTTTGAAAAAGTACAATTGGTATTTACTGGAGATCTAATTAATGGAATAGATTTATTTGATCAGCTAGGACAGCATACTAAAGTTACCCTTGATAAAGTCGCGATAAATCAAAAGCTATCGTCAGCATTATTTAAATTTATAGTACCTAAAGGAACTGACGTGGTGACTCAATAGATGAAAATAAGTACAAATAAACTTAAACATACTTTTAAAAAAATTTTGAAAAAAATAAAAATTCCGGTTGTTTTTTTAATCGTGTTATTTGCTATAGTGTTTAGCTTGTTTCGTGCTTTAACGCCTTGGGCTGCTAAATATAAAAGTGAGTTTGAAAGTCAAGCTTCGATTCGACTTGGTCAGCCGGTAACAATTCAAAGTTTAGAAACAAGCTGGTATTGGTTTAAACCAGTTTTAAAATTAAATGATGTTCGTTTACATGATAATCAAAATAATATTTTAACATTAAATAAATTATTAGTAGGCATAGATTTATGGGATTCTCTATGGAATTGGCAGATTAGGCCAGGGGTATTATATTTAGGTGATGTAGATTTAGTTTTACACCAAAAACAGGATCACTGGGAAATAGATGGGCTAAAATATGATAAGCAATCTATGCAAGTTAATAGCGGTTCTTATTTAACAATTTTAGGTTGGTTGCTTTCTCAAGAAAGTGTGATAGTCAAACATTTATCTGCAAAAGCATATCTTGTCGATGGTGCTGTTATTGCATTAAAAGAGTTTAATTTTAAGGCTGTTAATTCCTACGGTAATTATAAAATATATGGTAATGCTGAGTTACAACAAAAAAATCCTACGGCAATATCATTGGTTGCTAAAATTCATATAAATCCAGAAGAAATTAGTAAATTAGAAGGCAAAATTTATATTTCTTTACAAAACTTCATACCTACACAGTGGTCAAAATTCTTACCAAACCTACCTTATACAATGAAAAAAGGGGTATGTAATTTAGATTCTTGGCTTGATATGAAAAATGGAAAGTTGGCTTCATTACAAACAGTTGTTGATTTTAAGAATATATCATTGTTAGATACAGTTAGAGCCAAAACACATAATATCAAATCGCTGCAAGCAAATATTTTATGGAAAAATACTAGGTTTGGTTGGAAAATTTTAGCTGATAAAATAAAACTTAATTTAGATGGGCTAATTTGGCCAGAAAATAAGCTTTCTATTGTATATTTTGATGAAGAGCAAAAATATAGCTTATATGTGCAAAAATTAATGTTAAGCTCATTATTTGCAACTAATATAGCTTGGCCAAATGAAATGCGAGAGATCTTAAAAGCCAGGCCTAAAGGCGAACTATATGATACCCAGTTACATTTCAAGGAAAGTAAATTAAACTATATCTTAACAAGATTTTCTAATATTTCTTGGTATCCCATAAAGAAAATTCCGGCGGTTGAAAATATATCAGGGGTATTGTACTGGGAACCAACCGAAGGTAGGTTAGTTTTAGATAGCGAAAAAACAACTCTAATACCTAAAAAATATCCTCCAATTACTTTTGAAGTATTTAATTCTGATATTTATTGGAAGGAATTAAATAATGGATTAAGAATAGATTTAGATAGATTTATTTTAAGTAATGATAATCTAGTTTTAAGCGCATCAGGAGTATTGGATAACTTTAAAAAACCTGATAGTAGCATTCGATTAGAAGGGGAATTTTCTGCAAAAAACGCTAGTCAATTTTTAGAGTATATTCCTTCAGGCCATTTAAAACCAAAGTTTGAGGAGTGGTTAAAGAAAGATGTTCGGAAAATTAATAGTGCCTGTGGTCGAGTTCTTATTAATGGCAAGTTAGATGATTTTCCATTTGATTCCAAAGCTGGTGAATTCTTAGTTACTAGTCATGTAAGTGGAGTAGATATTGCGATAAATAATAATTGGCCACTTAATCAAGATATTAATGCAGATCTTGAGTTCAAAAAACGTGATTTTACGGCTAATGTAGATTCGGCGAATTTACAAGGGCTGGCCGTTAATAAATTGAACTTAGCAGTGAATAATATTGGTTCAGGTAGAGAGTCATTGCTGATTCATGGTGAAGTAGATGCGCCAGGTTCAGATATTAAAAAATATATATACCATACCCCTTTAAACACTAGATTAGCTCGATGGAAAAAACTAGAAATAGCAGATGAGTTCTGGGTAGATTTAAATTTGGATATACCTCTTTATCCTGAAAATAATCATGTAGTTGCTTTAGGTGAAATGGTTTTTAGTGAAAATCCAGTGGCATTCAACTTTGATAATACTAAAGTTTTAATCGATGATGTGACTGGAAATTTAAAATTCAATGAGTATGGCTTAACAACAGGCCAATTAAAAGGAATGTTAGATGGGTCTCCTCTTAGTTTACAAGCTCGCTCTTTAATATCTCCTAAGGAAAGAACTGAAATTTCTGTTTTTGGAGAAATGAGTATTGATTATTTACGAAAAGTTACTTCAATGCCTATTTTTTCCCTGTTCGGTGGTTCTTTTAATATTTCGGCATTATGGACTATTTATCCTAGCGTAAATAATTCTGATAATCTTCTCGTGGAGAGTAATTTGCAGGAGGTATCAATAGATCTGCCTCCGCCTTTTAATAAGTCAGCTGGAGCTATTGCACTTTTAAAAGCAGAAATAGAATTTGCCAATAAAGATAATCTACTAGCGCAGATAAATTTTAATAACATTTTAGATGCTAAATTATTTTTTAGATCCAAAAAAGAGAATTTTTCTTTCACAAAAGGTGAAATTTTAATTGGGAATGGCAGTGCTGGGTTACCAAATCAGGTTGGGTTACATATTTCTGGTATATTTGATA
Organism: Legionellales bacterium RIFCSPHIGHO2_12_FULL_35_11; assembly: GCA_001803185.1. GTDB lineage: Bacteria > Pseudomonadota > Gammaproteobacteria > Legionellales > Legionellaceae > 2-12-FULL-35-11. The sequence continues at coordinate 43,242 of MHBB01000082.1, read as the reverse complement.
GTTTTGATACCAGCAAATGGGCTACAACGCTCTCAAAAATACCCAAAAAAGATTCTTCATCATCTTCTATAAATTTTCTATATTCAGCTGATTTTAAAATTAATGATTTCATTTTATCAGGTAAGTCTTATAAAGATTTAGTTTTTAAAGTACAGAAAAATACAAAAAATGAATGGAGTTTTAATTTTAATCAGGTTAATTTTTCTGGTAATTTGCTCTATGATATTTCTACAAATAGTGTAAGTGGTGTTATGGATAAATTATTTGTAAATTTACCGAATGATAAAAGTAATAAGCTCTCTTTTAAACCACGTGATATTCCGAATTTAGATATTAGTGTAAAAGATTTTAAAGTAAATGAACTTTCGCTTGGGAGTTTAGAAGTAAAAAGTAATAGTACAGCAACAGATTTTAATTTAAATTCATTAATTATAAAATCACCTGATTTTATAATTAATGGCGAAGGAAAATGGCGTTCTGTTGCTGGAAAAGATAAAACAGGCGTAAAAACTAATATAGAAATTAAAGATTTAGCAAAAAGCTTAGAGCGCTTTAATATTTCGCCCGTTGTATCCTCTAGGCATGGCAGCGTAAATTTTGATGGGCAATGGAATAGTGCTGCGTATGATTTTTCCTTGAAAAATCTGGTCGGTGATATGTATGTTATTTTACGAAATGGTAGAATTAGTAACTTTGATAAGAGTGTAGAAGAAAAGTTAGGATTAGGTAAGTTATTAAGCATCTTAAGTTTGCAAACTATCCCCAGAAGATTAAAACTAGATTTTAGCGATCTTGCACAAGACGGTTATAGTTTTGATGTGTTTAAAGGGGTGTTTGATTTAAATAGTGGTGTGATGAGCACAACGGATAGTTATATTGATGGTCCAGTTGCTTATGCAAAAATGTCAGGTAGCTTCGACTTAACAAAACATTTATATGATATAAATTTAAAGATTACGCCATATATTACTGCTAGCTTGCCAGTGGTGGCCACAATAGCAGGCGGGCCAATCGCTGGGTTTGCTACATGGGTTGCTAGTAGCATAATTAATAAAGGTATGCAAAATATTAGTGGTTATACATATAAAATCTCTGGGCCATGGAAAGATCCGGTCGTGCAACAGGTTAAGATTTATAAAAAATCACATCCAGATAAAAAATCATCCTAGAAAAAGCAGTTGAGATCGTAGCGAGAATGACTAATGTGCTGAATTTTAAAGATATTTGATGGATGCGTCTTGGGCAGTATCGGATATAAAAATTTATCGTTTGGGATTTATTTCGTGATGGATTTTTTGAATTTCAGTAGAGAGGTTTTTTATTTCTTCTTTAAAAAAATTAAATTTTTTGGATGATTTTGTTGTAACTTCTGTTTTAAAACATGTGGTATAAAACCCTTGTGTGGATGCTACTTGTATGATTATTGCTGGAAATACTAGAAAAAGAGATAACAATCCTATCAATCTTCTTTTGTTTATATCCTTTTTTCCAAATCCTCGATGTTTATTTAATTCGATATCTATGTCATTCATTATGCGTGCGCATTTTTTTTCAAATTTTTCAAAGTTATGTTGATCTGGATATTTAAAAAAAACATCAGCAGCTGTTTGTAATTCAGAACATTGTGTGGTGAAAATTTCGAATAGTTCTAGATTTGATTTTTCGTGATATAAGAGTTCGTTTTGAATGTTGATTAGTCGATCGGCAAATAGGAGTTTATTTTTATAAATTTCACCTGGTGTTTTATATAGTTCGTTTGTTTGATAATCATCTTTCAGCGTTTTTAGGTAGTCTGGTCCTTCTGCACATATTTTTTGATATAATGCATAAGTGACGGTTTCTTTGTTAACTTTGCTAGTAATTTCTTTGAAATCATGTGTAGGTATTTTTTCGTTTAATAAAAATTGTATTATTTTTTCTTGTACTGGCTGTGTGGCGTGTGATAATACTTCATGTAAATTTTTTTTACAATTTACGCGATCGTTGTATAAATTATGATTGCCTGTGGTTTGGAGTATTTGCAAATTAATCTTTTTGTATGTATCGGTACTGTGTTTTATTAATTGCATAATTATGTTTTCAGATTGCAGCTGTTTTTGACTTAAGATTGCGGTTGTTAAGTTGGTAAGATTTTTAAGATCGTTCGTGTTATCAATCATATCGAGAACATTCTGCTCGTTAAATATATTTGCATCTTCGTTTTGTAACAAATTTGGTAATATATATCCTATTTTAGGAATCTTTATAATTTCTTTAATCAGCTGTTCATTTTGTGGTGTTTGAGGATTTTTCTTTAAAACATGAGTTGTTATTGTTGAGAATGAATTCTTATTATCAACCTCGTTGATGATTTTTGTTAAAATTTCATTAGATAGAGTATCGAGTTTTGGTAATAATTGTGATAATACATTATTATTGCATTTTGGATGATTCATGATTGCAAGGATTACATCATTGTCACACGCTTTATATCTTGATAATATGAATAATACTTTGTCACTAGTTTTGTTATTTTTTGTAATATTTAATAAAAAATCTTTAGTAATATTAGATGAGTATTGGTTTTGCTGTTTGAATGTATTTTTATTATTATCTGTATAAGATATACAATCAGATAGTGCATTAAATGGTAAATAAGGCATAATATCACAATTATCTAACTGATCAAGATTTTCTCTAAGCAAGGTTGCATAAAGAACAATATCTTTATAGTATTTGATTTTTCCCTCATCAATATCGGGAAGGCTTTTCCAGTCAAAGTTTAGTTGCAATTTTTCATTGAAAATATCTTCATATATTGTATTCTTTTCATCTAATTTTTTTTCTAATTTAGTTATAGTAGCCTGGCTTATGGCTCTTGGTCCTTTTAAGTGATTTTTAAAAAAATATATTTTTTGCATTGTATCTTTATATATCCAATTGTGAGGAGCTAAGTCAGCTATTAGCAAGTTTAATTCGCCATTAAAATAACGAATCTGCTCAATTATGGTGTGATAATCTTGGTTTTTTAAAATATCTGCAGGAGGTTGACCGATTACAACAGAGTGTTGGGTTGTGCCTATCCATGCCTTTTTTTTAGTTAACGTCTCCGGATTATTTCTGTAATATTGCAATTCGTCTTGACTTAAAATATTACATATAAGTTTGTTTTTTTGATTAAATGAAAAAAGTAAGGTGAGCACTGGCTTCGCAGTCATGTCTAAAAAACTCGTTTGAGATAGATAATTCATGTAAAAATTTTGTGATGCTGTGATATTTTGACTAAAATCAGGAATGTCTTTTGATCCTAAAGGTTGACAAATTTCAGATAAAGTCTTGTATTGGCATGAGTTATTAGTTGGATTTATAAATGGTTGTTCTTGATCCGATTTATCAAACACATCTTGCAACTCTTGCTCAATTTCCACGGCAACTTCTTTTTGCTGTTGCTTTTGTACTTCTACACTATTATCTAAAGTCACACCTGTAGTTTTATATTGTTCTGGACAAATGCCAGATAATGCTGTTTCAATTAAAGCATCCATTTTTTTTTGTAATGCATTATGAATATCTTGATCAGTGCATTCTGAAATTTCTTTCCAATTACTTAAGAGTGAAGTTTTAGTTGAATTTAAAATATCTTCTATTTTTTGCAGATTAGCTGGTTCGCTAAATTTATCCCAAAAATCTTTTTTTTCTATTTGTTTGAAATGTTTGTGGTATATTTTAAATAAACGTGATTTTTCAGATGCATTAGCATCTTTTGTTAAAATTTCTTGTTTAAGAGCCTCTCGCACCACATTTTGCATTTGCGATAATATCCCCTCGAAATTATTATTTTGCCTTAATAATTTATCTTTCTTATCTATTTCACTGATGATTGTATCAAAATCTTTGCCTTGTGGAGTTGAGCTACACTTTAAATCTATTGATTGCTTGCCATCAATTAAACCACGCATTCGCATAGAGCCTTGTAAAAAATTATCAAGAGAGGTATTGTGGTCGATTAATACTAAACTTTTTGCCTGACGCTCTTGCTTTATATCTGTACCTGTTATGTGATAATTGTCATAATAAGTAAATCTTTCCTCAGGCGTACTTCCACCTAATCTTTCATTAATGTTATCAACATCGGTGTTTCTGATAGGAATAATTTTAGGTTCTGAAGATTCATCCTTTACAGATAAAGCAGATAGTTCATTATTTTTATCAAAAAATAATACATGTTGTATTGGTTTTGGTTGATTAAATTTTTCATGATTCATGCGAATATAATTAGCAATTTCTTTTGCAACTACAAAGTTTGCTCCGTACTTTATAACCATATCATTTGTTGATTGTGTTTTAATAGATGCAGAAATATCAATAATCGCTCTAACTCTATCTCCAGATTGATAATCTGCAAACAGTTTATTAATAAAACCAGAAACATCATTCTTAAAATCAAGGTATGTTATTTTGGGGGCTTTTGCTTTTATTCCGCTTAAAATATAACCATCGGTACCAAGTGCAGTATTTTTATCAAATATTAAATTATGGTGATAAGTATCATGATTTGAAGGAGTCCCAGTCACACCTTGACAAGACCTAACCATGTCTACGTGGTTATAGGCATTATGGGTTAATACATCAGTATTATATGTGATTTTTGTACAAATATCCTGGCTTAAGATTTCTTTAATAAATGCTGGATTTTGATATAACTCTTGATAAATCATATTAAATTCTGCATCATCGTCTAAATTGATTCTATCTAAGGTAATTTTATTTTCTTTTAAATATTCGTTAAATACAATTTCCATATTAGTCTTATCTTTATTAAATCGAGCATTGCTCAGAGCTTGTGTTTGCCAATTATTTAAATTTTCTTTTAATAAAGGTTTGCTAATACCATCAATTAACATTGATTGAATCGTATAATTCATTGTCTCTAAATAATTGCCAAATTGACTGCGTTCACTAGGAGTATCATTTGCTACATATGGAATTGCTATAGATTGCAAGATTGGATCAGAGTTTGCTATTGATGGGCCGTAATTTTCTTTAAAGTTCCGACTTAAAGTACGAGGTAATATATGGTTAATTTGAATTTGATAAAATAGTAATTTTTCTCTTTGAAGAGGTGCTAATTCTTTAACCCATTCAGGTATAGTGCTTTCTTTCCCTAATAGATAGTTTTTAATTTTGTATTTATTACATTTTTCTAAAATATCTTTAATAGGACTATTATCGTTAACTATCAATTCATCTGCAATTTTTGCGCAAGCATCTTTAAATTCGGAATCGAGTACTAATAGTTTATTATGCCTAATCACCTGATTTAAAGTAAGTTTTTTATTTATTTTGACTGAGCTTAAAAAGTCATACATTTCTATGCTATTTTCAATAACTGATTTTGTAATCGGCGCAGCAATTCCTGTTGGGTAATTTAATTTATTTTTTAATAATAATCCTTGATGAACCTCATCAATAATTAAATCACCACGATTTTTAATGAGTGTTAGAATTTTATTAGCATAATCAACTTGTTTTTCCCATTCTTGAAGTTGCGCAGGACTATCTGGTTTGCAATCTAATAACTCAAAATACTTTAATTCTAAGGATTGCAATGAATCGCCAGTCGTAACAATATAACCTTTTTCCACCATCATATCTGTAAACTGTGTGTAAATTTCTTCTAAGCGTTGAGAAGAGCAATTACTATCTCGATTAAACTCAAATAATTGAGATGATTGATGATAGAAGGTTTCTGATTGTTCGCTTAAATCTACAAAATTAGTACGTAATAATGAGCGAGGAACTTCGATAATAACTAAATTAGTACCAGTTGCCTTTTTTTGAGCAACAGTTGGTAATAAAACTTTTGATTTACCACCACCCATAATTACCTTTTCAATAACATCCTCAAAATCGCCATTTTTTTTGGATTTTAATAATCTCTCTATTGATTCTTTTTGTTCTTGGCGTAATAATTTATCTGAGTGGTATTGGAAAACCGTTAAGGCAGGGTCTGTACTTATACCGATAATATTTTTTGCAAATAAACAGGCGACTAATTCATAGCGGATCTGCTCTTTTTCATTATCTACGGCTTTTTCTAAATCTTTTATGTGTTTTTGAGAGCGTTCAATTTGTTGCAATTGTAGACCGTTTTGCAAGAATTGTGCTAATAAATTGTGTAAATCAGCTATTTTATCATCACTTAATCTGGTTTCATTACGATATTTAACTTTATCCTGATGAAAATATAAGGTTAATAATTGATTGATATCGAGTTTGGGGCGGATATCCGCAGTAAATTCTGATTGCCATAATAATTGTTTGAATGCATCATCTGGTCCTTGATTTGCGAGCTTTAGAATATTTTGTAGGAGGGGGGCTTTTTGATCTGTGAGTGTTGTTTGTGTAGTGGTTAATTCTATTTGTAATGCGGCAATATTATCTTTGTTAAAAGCTCTATTGGCAATCTTAATTAATTGCGCGCGCGTTTTATATTTTTCTTCTCCAATTAGGTATTCATTTGATTGAAATATATCAGAATCTGTGATTAATCCTTTATATGTATACGCTTTGTTTATTTCATCATTCCAATCACTTTTAGTTGACTTTATTGCTGCAATTTGCAAAGAAGAATTTTCTATAGAAGCAGTTATTAGTTCGAATTTTTCTTCTGGTATTTTGGATAAAATAAGCTTACTTTCTTCTGAAATAGCCTCTGTTTTATCAACGTATTGGGGGATTTTGATTGGTGGAGGCGAGGGGTATTTTTTATATTTGTCATTAGTTTTAAATTGGTAATAAAACGTTAAGGCATCACCTGTCTGACCTATACTTTTTAATATACTTTGTATATTGTCCCGAGGTGCCTCCTGATGCATTAGGATATATAAAACCTTGCAAAGTGATACTATAGTTTGATCGGTGGCGTGTCTTTTGGCGGAAATAGTATTTTGACAAAAAGATAGTAATTTTTTAAATTGAGGGTCAGTGTCGTTGCCATTAGATATTATATGTAAATAAGAGGCATAATTTTCAATAAAAAGTTCATTTGTTATGTCCTGAGTTAAATCGGCTAGCTTTTTATCGCAATCGTTTTGGATCGTCAAATTTGTTGGATTGAACAAATTAAGTAGATTGCCTCTTATGGTGAGGTCGTGGTAATCTATGTCTGGTAAATCTAAATTTAACTCCACATACTCAATCTCAGATGATACTGCGGATACAGCTGTATAATCTTTTATGAAACTTGCTAATTCTTCCTTACGTTTGTTATCGAAATCTGTTAATGGTTCTTTTTGAGCTTCTAATAATCGCAATTCTTTAATTATATTTTTAAGTTTTAATCTACTATATTCATAACCAAGAGCGCCTAGCGCTTTTTCTTTCGGCAATTTTGAATAATAAACATTGAGTAAAGATTTGCACTCGGCATCATTTAAATTAAAATGCTCTGGCATGTGGCGGCGCATTGGTTGTAACTTTCTAAATAAAGTATAGATTTCATCATGAAAATTCTTATAGAATTCTTGAGTTTTTGTAAACTCAAGTTGATTAACTCTGTTCGTGGCATGATTTTCTACTTTTTTAGGCTGAGATAAAGCAATTGCTTTATCTGCTTCGCATAATGTTGTTAATAAAGATAGCGCTTTTAATTTACAGGCAACAACTGCTGGGGTAAGCAAAGTAGACTTTTTCTCTGCAAGGTTTTCTTTAGCGCGACTCGCTGTATTTTTATCTCCATCTTGGAGCAAATGAGGTAAATCATTTATAATCCAATTTAAATACTTTAATTCTTCCTCTGTTCCACTCATTCCACCTAAATGTTTTTTACAATATGAAATTGTATCCCAGGCTTTATCTGCTTGATTGCTTCCTAAATAAATATAGGCAAGATATAAGGCTTCTGCTGGAGTATTAGGAACTGGAGAGCCATCTTTAATTGGTAATGCCAAGAAGCTTTCAGTATTACTATGTTGCCATAATACTGCTTGTTGTGATTTGTTGTCTTTGTTTAAAATGTTTTTTTTAATTTGTGCGTCTGTATCAAGACGAAACTCATAATATTCGCTATCTTTTGCTTGTTGTGATGTTGTCAGATATCTTTGCACTGGCAAAAGACAAATTGATTTTTTATTTCCTTCAGCAGCAGTTGAAAAAGATAAATGACCAACGGATGGTTTCAATAAATCATCTTGATTCAGTTTGTATTCGACGCCTCCCCATTTAAAATAGGTAGAATTATCTTGATTAGTTGTGAATTCTAAGCCGTATCTCGGTAGTTTTGTAATATATTTGTTATCTTTTTGAAATACTACAGTGAATTTTGGATCTTCAATGTGAGAGAATATGGTTTTTTGTTCGTATTCACTTAAAATGCTGTTATCAATTATATCTATTATTTTATTATTATGTTTTCTATAACGAATGGTATCACCATCTGTGATAATAATATTTCCGGATCTATTGCTCCAGGTTAGGGTATTTTCTTCTTGTAAGATGCCATTTAATCGTGCTGAGAAATCTGCTAAATTTAAATGTTGTTTTTGGCTTGATGAAAATGGGAATAATTGGTACCACTCAAGTTTGTTGTTTGAATTTGAAAATTGCTTTTGAACATGGTATTGATTACCTTCTTTAATAAAGCGTAAAGCAACTTTTGGCTCCGGTTGTTCTATAATAAAGTTGCCATATATGTCCTGAAAAGTCATGGTGGTTAAAGGATTTAAGTTTGAGCAGATAGGATGACCTTGTATATTTGACGGCATGTGGCAAAGAGAGAGATTATATTGATTGTATACTAATCCTTTATTTAAATTAATAGTGTACTTAGAGCCCTGATATTGCACTATATATTCTGGATGTTTTTCTTTAATGTTACATTCGGCATTGAGATTCATTCCCAAGCTTTTTAATACTTCGATATAAAAATCTTTATCAATTCCTTTGAAATAAGTAGAGGCGTTTCTTTTGACGTTTTCGATTGCAAATTGTAATTTTATTTTGCTATCTACATCTAAAATTTCGTGTGAATTTTGATTGCTTTGAATATAAAAAAATGCTTTGAGTAGGCTTTGTTTAATTGCTAATGGTAGCTCTTGCTGTTCTTGTAATTGCATAGCAGATAAAAAATAATATTGATATAAACTGGCTTTTATTGCTTTATCTGTTGTTTTGTTTAAGAGTTTTTCTAAGGTTTCTAAATGTTTTACCATTCGTTCTTTAAATATTCCATTATCTATTTTTAGAGCAAATTGATTTGCCATTGACGAAAGACGAATAAAAATGATTGAATTTTGGGTTAATAAATTATTATGTTCAGATAAAAATAGCCCGTTTTCTATAAAATCATCAAATTTTTTAACGTTTTGATCTTTTTTAAGGAAGTCCTCAAGTAATCCAGGTTGAAACAAAATAGACTCAACAAAATCTTTGGTATCATCATTTTGCATTTGATCTAAATTTTGCTGAAAATATTCGATAGTTAAAATAATTTGACTATCGATATCTTTTCTTACAAGGCATTGTATTCGTTCTTTTATATCTTTATCACTGGGTTTATGTGGTAGTAACTGTACTTCATTACTTGATTGTAATTTGTAGTCGCTTAAATTACTTGATGGCACTGAATTTAGTTTTTTACTGTACTTTTGGGATTTTAAGTTCTTTGTTGGTTTGTATTCACACAGATTTATACTGTAGGGCTGTGTATATGATTCAATTGCAAAATCCAAATTTTTATTTTCATCTATAACGTCCAATGTTATATCTTTGAGAAATGTATACCCATTTGTTGAAAATAATTTGTCATTCATATAGTAGAAGGCTCTTTCTAAATCAATCTGCTGTGAAAAAATGTTTACTAGTTTTTTTACATATACAGGTAATTTTTTGTTATTTTCATAGTCATTATAGTTCTTTAATAGGCAAAAAAGTGCTGTTAATTGGTTTTCTTTCACATATCTATGTAGATAGTTTTTTTGATCGCTATATGTTTCTGTATATTGTTTCTGTAGATATTTTTTTGCATCTGGATGTTCAGATATGATATTGTTGTAATATTCTTTCATATCTTGTTGTCTTTGTGATTCGTTCAGTTGAAGAATGCTTTTGAATCTGTTATCTATAGTTAGATTATTGTTAGCTAAATAAATTGAATCTATTGTTTTATTCTGAATGATGTGATCAAATATATTTTGAGTATTATGATACCTGAACCCATCTACTTTATTAGTAACATGGTTAAGAATAGTTTGCGCACTCATTTTTACTGCATACATGCGCGGAAGAGTTGTATCTGGTGCAATCTTCTGAAAATGCGAGAAATATATTTTTTGTAATTTTAACATTTGTGTATAAAATTCTTGTATATTTTCTTTATTAATACCTTTATAACAAGATGATAATTCATCATTATAATCTGTAGGAATAGGGGCATTTAGAAAAAACTCTTCTAATTTTTCTAAGATTAAATAAGATGAGACCGTTTCGTCTGGTTGTGATAATTTTGACATAGTGGTTAATATATCATCGTTTGATGAAAAATTTATTTTAATTGCTTCATATGTCTGTTCTTGTGTATTTGCAGCTAGTTTTTGTGATTTTTTATCAGTAGTGTGTGATATAATAAACGTAGCCATTACATTATTCCATGTTACTGGTTGTACTGTGGCTATTGGGGTCGGGGTTTGTTGTTTTTCTGGGATGTTTTGTTGTATATCCTTTAAATATCCGTTGAGTAGATTAAGATCTGTTTGTAGTTGTGTTTGCTCGATTTTCTTGTCCTCGTGCAAAGATAATAGTATGCGTATAGCATGTATTATTGCTATGTTTACTTGATGATGTATTTGTGGGTTCTGTATTGTTTTAGTGCTCTTTATTTGTTCCATATATTGTTTGAGCGCATACATTTTAAACTTATATATAAAAAGTCTATATTCTTCGGGGCTTTCAAAATTCTTTTTCAGCATTTGATGTAATGATTTTTGTGTACATGTTCCAGAAATTTGTCCACTTGTAAACCATTTTTCTTGATTTGGTGAGTTTGATTTAACTTGTTTGCCATCTACATACGCAAATAGTGGAAATACTTCTTTATATAAGTATGTGCAGTCTATCTTTTGTTTTGCAGTTTCAAGAATTTGACATGACATTAGTTTTTCAATTATTGAAGTTAGCTCCTTGTTTTGTATTTGTGATTTTGGAATTTTGTATGTTAAGACAGGATTATAAAGTTCTTTTCCTTTTAATAATCTTTTTTCATGAAACCTTAGGCCACTTCCAGAGTTATGAATAGAAAATATTAAATCACCATTTTCATCTAAAGAGGCTTGATAAATCATGCTATGGCCGCCATCGTGAGATGCCCATCCACCTGGAATAAAGAGCATGTCGTTTGGTTTTAAATTTTTAATATCATTGGTAATTGTAGTAGATACTTCATCTAGCTTGCAGTTACATACAAGATCCTCATATGCAACTAATTTCTTAAATTGTTGAGTTGTTTTATTAATATTGTCAGGCACTGTGTTATATTCATTCTGAATAAAATTATTTAAATAATTAATAGTAGTGCTGGATTTATTGCCTTGTAATTTATAGCTTCCAATTAAAAATGCGTCATTAAAAATATGAGCAAATAATTTTTCGTCTATTTCATATGTCATTTTTTATAATTCAAAAGGGATTTATTTTATTATAGAATATATGTTGTAATAATGTACTGTTTTTAATATTTAATGCTTGATATAAATTTATACATATTATAGAATGGGAAGCCAGTAATGATTTGTTGGCGATTAATCTATGGCTATAAGTATAAAAAAATCAGCTTTTGCAAGAGATAAAACAAGAGAGAATGAAGATAGTAGTATCTTTAATAAGCTTTATAATAATTTTAGCTTATTTGGAAAGGTAATTTTTGCAATAGTTGTAGCTCCAACCATAACGATTACTAGTTTATTTTCACAAGTAGTTTTTCTAATTGTAGCTAATTGCCTTTTAGCATTGGGTTTTCTTTCTAATTTTTTACATAGATTAATTAGTCGTAAAGTAAGTGTTTCGGAGTTTTTTTTAACTATTTTGGTTATAGCTGCCTTGGCTATTGCGGCTTTTTACTTATTGCCGGCGCTGCCAGGTCTAAGTATATTCGGTGCATTTTTTTTTATTAATCTTATAGCAACAAGTATTAATACATTCTTTTTAATCAGAACAGTAGTTATTCCTCCATTGCAATCATTGTTCAATTATTGCATGAGTTATTTTGGTATAGAATCAAAAGAAAAATTATTTTATACAGAGTCTTTAAATTCTAATAAAGAAGAAGATGTCACTATAGTAAGGAATATATTAGGTACTAATACTTGTGATCCAGAAAAAAAAGAACAAGCTATGATGATTATATCTAACCAGTTACATTTGATTAACAAATATTTGAATAAATATAGTGAGCCAATTTTTGGTTCAATTAATAACAGTGATAAAATAGATATATTTTTAAAAGCTAAAAAGCAAATTTTAAATGATAGAAATATAGATGGTATTAAGAGAAGAATAAAACTTAAAATTGATTGGAAAATGACTAAATGCGATAAATTATCCGTGGCAAAAAAATATTTGGAACAATCAAACTTTAATAACTACGCTAATTTTTTCAATTCATCTGATGGAAAATTTAATAAAGAAGAATGTCAAAAAGTATTAAATGAAAAGATAACAAGACAAAATGAAAAGTTATTAGAACTTAAGAATTGTGTTTTATGGCCTAACTGATAAAATTCCCGTTACCGCTGATGGGAGGCGGATCACTCATCCTGATTTATTATGGTAATTTTTGGGAAGCTCCAGGATTTTCTAAGCTTAAAAATCCTGTTTTAAAATCATAAGCAAATATTTCAGCATACCTTCCCCAGTCAATCATAGTTCGCAATACGCGACTAGATTCTTCTTCACTTAAGTAGTCTTCAAGTTTAGTTAAGAATCTCTCTTCTGAGACGCGATGTCCTGTTTTTTCGTCGAGAACTCGGCGAATATAGCGTGCTAAAGGAACTTTATCTAGTAGTCTTTGGGCAAAAAGTTTTTTTCTAGTTTGTAAATCTGCCTCTGAGAATTCTTTGCCTAGTTTACTTAAATATATTCCATCATCAATTATTTCTGTGAAATTTAATATTTCTAAAGTTTCAATAATTGGAAATAGGTCATCAACATTCATCATCAGTTCATCTGCTAATTCAGCTAGGTCTACTTTTTCATCAACAGATTTAATATTTTCGATTAGGCCGGACAGCTCAGATGGTTCTACGTCAGGCAAGCGATAACCAAGACCAATTTGTTTATATCTATATGCAAAAGTAGTTTTTTCTTCGGTTGCAGAAATCATTAAACTATAAATGTGATTTACCAAATGTCTAAATTCAACCGACTCAGCATTTCTTGGTTGAGGTAGATTGACTGGTATATCTGCTTGTACAGATCCTGGGTCGCTGCCGATAATGATTATTCTATCAGCTATCATGGCGGCCTCTTCAATATTATGAGTAACTAATAAAATGCTGTTTGTATTTGTTTTTTTCTCTCGCCAAATTTCTAGTAAATCTGATTTTAAGTTTTCTGCTGTCAATACGTCTAAAGCAGAGAATGGTTCATCCATTAACAAAACATCAGGGTTAATTACTAGTGCCCTAGCAAATCCAACACGTTGACACATGCCACCGGATAATTCTTTAGGATATGCCGACTCAAATCCATCTAGCCCGATGATATCAATAGCATCAATTGCTCTTTTTCTGCGAATAGTTCTAGGAACGCCCTGAGCTTCCAATCCTAGTTCAACATTTTCTAAGACAGTTAGCCATGGCATCAGGGCAAACGATTGAAAAACCATGGCAATTCCAGGTACCGGTCTATCAACTACTTTGCCGCGATATTTAACTTGTCCACTTGTTGGAGAAACTAACCCAGAAATCAAACGTAGCAATGTTGACTTGCCTGAGCCAGATTTTCCTAATAAAGCAACAATTTCGCCTTTTTTAAGTTTGAAACTTACATCTTTTAGTACATTTAGATCTTGGGCTTGGGTTTTTTTATAAGCTTTGCTTAATTTTTCAATATGGATAATCGTTTCTGACATTTTCATCTCAATTAAAATTAAATCTTTTTTGGGCTAAAATGTACAAAGGGCGCCACAAAAGATGATTAAATAATAGTACATAAATACACATCATCGCAGTACCTAACGCTATTTTGGGGAAATTACCAGAGATAGCATTTTCTTGAATGTATTCTCCCAGCCCAGTTGCAATAAGTTTTGTATGCCCCCAGCTGACGGCTTCTGCTACAATGCTAGCATTCCAGGCGCCGCCTGCAGCAGTTATGGCCCCAGTGATATAAAAAGGGAAAATGCTTGGTAAAGCTAATCTTTTCCACCATTGCCATCCAGTTACTCCAAAATTATCGGCAACTAGAGCTAAGTCTTTGTGAATTAAAGATGCTCCGGCGATTATATTAAATAAAATATACCATTGCGTCCCTAAAATCATTAATGGAGTAAGCCATATTTCAGGATTTAAATTAAATTTTACAATAGCGATTACAAAAAGAGGGTAAAATAAATTGACAGGGAAAGCTGCTATTAATTGAATTATTGGTTGAATTTTTTGGGTCCAATATGGTCTTTGGCCTATCCACACTCCAACTGGTACCCAAACTAGTGAACTTAAAATAATTAGTAAAATCACTCGGATACCAGTTGCTCCTCCAAGCAAAAATACATATCCAACTTCTTTAATGCTTAATTTTTTTAAAATATAAGTAAATAAGAAATAGCTAATTACGGCAATGCTTAAAATTAAAAAAATATTCCAAAGGTTATCATATCTATTTTTAGTTTTTAGATATGCCTCATTGGTTGGTTTTGGCTTGAAAGGTTTAATCCTTATTCCATTTATAACCAAGTTTTTAATGATAGATAGACCGATATCGAATCTTTTCATAAGAGGGCTTTTTCTAATTAAATTAATTACCCATGATTGATACTCTTCTTCAGCGCTGGGATCTATTTTGAATTTTTCAGCCCAAGCTATTAATGGTCTGAAAAGTAATTGATTATAAATTAAAATTACAATAATCATGGCTAAAATTGCATAACCAAGCGATCGCATATCGTGATTTTCTATGGCTAGAGCAATATAAGAACCAATTCCTGGTAACCGAATATCTTGGTGGGAAACTACAATTGCTTCAGATAGCACTACAAAAAACCAGCTGGCTGACATTGATATCATTAGGTTCCATAACAGACCTGACATCGAGCAAGGTACTTCTACTTTCCAAAAAAACTGCCATCCAGACAGTTGGTTTATTAAAGAGGCTTCTCTAAGATCTGCAGGGATAGATTTTAGAGACTGATAAAAACTGAAGGTAATATTCCAAACTTGGGAAACAAAAATTGCAAAAATTGATGCACACTCTGGTCCTAGGAGAGTATTTGGAAATAATTTGATAAATCCTGTGACGGTAATCGCTAAAAAACTCAGTACCGGGACTGATTGTAATACATCAATAGTAGGTATTATAATTTTCTCTGCACGCTTATTTTTTGCAGCAAGGGCGCCAATAATAAAGGTAAAGCCAATTGAAATGCCAAGCGCTATAAACATTCGCAGTACTGTTCTAAGTGCATATTCAGGTAGTTTAAATGGTGATAGAGATATTGGTAGAGGTTGGCCTATGGCATAAGGAGTCACCATTTTTCCACCAGTGTAACCCAAAAAAAACAACAACCCTAAAATTAGAAT
>MHBB01000082.1:21538-27373 GCA_001803185.1 Legionellales bacterium RIFCSPHIGHO2_12_FULL_35_11 | reverse complement strand
TTTTTCTAGGTTAAAAAATTATTAGGTTAGTGCAATTTTGGTTGATTATACCAGAAAAAATCATACAATGATTAACAGGACTTAATTTTAAGGAAAACTATGACAACAAATAAGATATTAGGGAGATAGGATTTAATGTTGAAGAATACGCCGTTATATGAAAGCCATATTGCAAATGGTGCAAAAATGGTTGATTTTTTTGGATGGAATATGCCTTTAAATTATGGGTCGCAAGTTGAGGAACATAAGGATTGTAGAAGTAGCGCTGGGCTTTTTGATGTTTCGCATATGACAGTGGTAGATATCCTTGGTGCAGGAGACAGACAGTTTTTACGAAAATTATTAACAAATGATGTTGATGTATTAAAGCATGCTGGTCGAGCATTATACACATGCATGTGTAATGAGCATGGCGGCATTATTGATGATTTGATTGTTTATCAAAGGAGTCCTGATAATTATCGGTTAGTTTTTAATGCGGCCACTAGAGATAGAGATTTAGCTTGGCTTCGTGAACAAGTTGTAGGCTTTTCGTCAGGAATTCAAGAGCGGACAGATATTGCTATGTTGGCAATTCAAGGCCCAGATGCCATTCGGATTACCAAAAAAATCATTAAACCAGCTCATGCAGATGCAATTTCTACTTTAGCAAAATTTGAGTGTGTGGATGTAGATGAGTGTTTTTATGCACGAACTGGTTACACTGGTGAAGATGGTTTAGAAATAATGATGCCAAAGGAAAAGTTAATAGCATTGTGGCAAAATTTAGTAAATGCTGGAGTTAGGCCTTGCGGATTAGCTGCTAGGGATACTTTGCGGATTGAGGCTGGAATGTTGCTTTATGGGCAAGATATGGACGAAACAACAACGCCGCTAGAGTCAGGTTTGGGATGGACTATTAAGTGGCAGCCGGAAGATAGAAATTTTATCGGGATGGGTGCTTTAATATCTCAAAAACAGCATGGAATCAAAAGAAAGCTTGTTGGATTAACTATGGAGAAAGATCAGGGGATTATGCGAACTGGTCACAAGGTAATTGTAGAGGGTTTTTCTGATGGGATAGTAACAAGCGGTACTTTCTCTCCAAGCTTAAATAAATCTATAGCAATAGCTAGAGTTCCAATGGAAACAGAAACTAATGTTTTAGTTGAAATCCGCGGCAAGTTAGTTGTAGCTAAAGTAGGAAAATTTAAGTTTTTAGGGTGAATATCAATCGCTTAACATGGAGGAAAAAATGAGTAACTTAAGGTATTCAAAGAGTCATGAGTGGATAGATGTTGATGCGGCGGAAGAAATGCCTGTTGGCATAACGAGTCATGCTCAAGATTTACTAGGGGATATGGTCTACATTGAGCTGCCAGCTATTGGGAAGGACGTTCAAATGGGAGAAGAGCTTGGGGTGCTAGAGTCAGTTAAAGCTGCTTCAGACTTTTATTCACCTATCAGTGGAGTTGTGGTAGCTGTAAATCAAAAGGTAGTTGATGATCCATCTATTTTAAATAAAGATCCGTATGGAGCTGGCTGGCTTGTTAAAATTAAGGCTCATTCGAAGGCTCAATTAATTACTGAGTTAAATGATTTATTTAAAGAAGATGTTTATTTAAAAGATTTTACTGAGGATTAGTAGCTATGCCTTATATTCCACATACAGCTGAAGACGAGCAGCAAATGTTAGCCAAAATTGGGGTGGAAAAGATAGATGATTTATTTGCAGAAATTCCAAGTGATCTGCAATTAAAAGAATTTACTGCTTTGCCACCAGGTTTATCTGAAATGGAAATGTTATCCATTGCAGAAAATCTTAGTGGTAAAAATAAGAATGGAAAATGTTTTCTTGGTGCCGGAAGTTATGACCATTATATCCCAGCAGCGGTTTGGGATATTGCCTCAAGAGGAGAGTTTCTTACGTCTTATACTCCATATCAAGCGGAAGTTAGTCAAGGGAATTTGCAGTTAGTATATGAGTTCCAGACCATGATTGCTGAATTGACTGGGATGGATGTTGCTAATGCATCTATGTATGATGGTGCATCCGCTCTTGCTGAAGCTATATTAATGGCAGTAAGAATTAATAAAAATAGCTTAACAAAACGAGTAATGATCGCTGGAACAATTCATCCGTTCTATTTAGAAACTGTTAAAACAATAGTTAGTAATCAACAAATAGAAATAATAACTTTACCGTTTAATAAAGAAACAGGAATTACTGATCTTGGCATATTGGAAAAATACGAGAATGATGATATTACAGCTTTAGTTATTCAGCAGCCTAATTTTTTTGGATGTCTTGAAATGGTGGATGAGTTAACTAACTGGGCTTCTCATAAAAGTATTGTTAGGATAGCTTGTGTTAATCCTACATCTTTAGCCAGTTTAAAGCCGCCAAGTGATTGGGGTGATTTTGGTGTTGATATTGTTTGCGGTGAAGGGCAACCTTTAGGTGCGCCGATTGCGTCCGGTGGGCCATACGTTGGGTTTTTTAGTACAAAAATGGAGTATGTGCGACAAATGCCCGGGCGATTAATTGGTAAGACTTGTGATGTGCATGGTAAACCAGGTTATGCTTTGACGCTGCAAGCGAGAGAACAGCATATTCGTCGCTCAAAAGCCACATCTAATATCTGCACAAATCAGGGTTTATTGGTAACAGTTGCAACAATTTATATGAGCTTACTTGGAGCTGATGGGTTGCAAGAAGTTGCAAAATCCTCTCACCATAATACTCATTTTTTAGTTGATGAGTTAACTAAAATATCAGGAGTTGATTTAGTATTTAGTTCTCCATTTTTTCATGAGGCCGTTATTAAGTTGAGTAAAAATGCCGCTAAAGCTTTAGAAGAGCTTAGCAATAATGGAATTCTTGGTGGTTATTTATTAGAAAACAGCTTTGCTGATTTTAAAGATTGTATTTTGGTTTGTGCAACTGAAAAGAGAACAATTGAGGATATATCAATGTATGTTGATGTTCTGAAACATTATATGGTTAAGTGAGGTTTAGGATGTTTATTGTTGAGTTAACTTATAAAGTTCCGATAAGCGAGGTTGAGAAATATTTAGCAGCACATCGAGAATTTCTCGATTACTACTATAAATTAGGATTGATTCTTGCTTCAGGTCCAATGAATCCTCGTACAGGCGGAATAGTAATTGCGTTAGTAAAAGATAGGGAGTATTTGGAGTCAATCTTAACCAAGGATCCATTTCATCAGGCAGAAATTAGTGAGTATCATATTACTGAATTCATGCCGGTAATGCATTGCGCTGAGATAAAAAATCTAATTACTAAAGCTGAAGGAAATTTATGTTGATATTTGAGATTTCTAAAGAATTTAGGCAGGCAAAAGGAGTATTGCTAAAAAATTTAGACAGCAAATACCATCTGCCAGATAATTTAAAAAGAAAGGTAAAGCCGCGTTTGCCAGCTTGTTCTGAGCTACAAGTGGTAAGACATTATACTAATTTATCTAGAAAAAATTATTCTATCGATACAAATTTTTATCCACTTGGGTCATGTACTATGAAGTATAATCCGCGAGGAGTGCATAAAGCCGCATCACAAGCAGGATTTTTAAATCGACATCCTTTATCTAGCGAAGTGGATAGCCAAGGATTTTTACAGGCCATGTATGAATTACAAGAATATCTGACAGTAATTACTGGCATGACAAAAGTGTCATTAACGCCAATGGCTGGTTCACAAGGTGAGTTCGCTGGAGTCGCAATGATTAAGGCGTACCATCAAGCAAGGGGGGATGGTTTGCGAGATGAGATAATTATTCCCGATGAAGCGCACGGTACTAATCCGGCTTCAGCGGCTATTTGTGGTTATAAAACTATCAATATTACCACTCTTTCTAGTGGAGATATTGATATTGAAGAACTAAAGAGTAAATTGGGACCACGAACTGCTGGAATAATGTTAACCAATCCTTCTACTCTTGGTTTATTTATGCGAAGGATTAAAGAAATTGCCGAGCTTGTGCATCAAGCAGGAGGGCTATTATATTATGATGGCGCAAACCTTAATGCCATTCTAGGGAAGGTCCGTCCTGGAGATATGGGCTTCGATGTTATGCATTTAAACTTACATAAAACTTTTGCAACACCACATGGTGGGGGTGGTCCTGGTTCTGGTCCTGTTGCTGTTGGCAAGTCTTTAGAGCCTTATTTACCTATGCCAACAGTGATAAAAGAAGGAGATTTATATAGATATGCAAGGGAAAATGATTATCCAAATAGTATCGGTAGGCTGTCTTGCTTTATGGGAAATGCCGGTATACTTTTACGAGCGTATTTTTATATACGAATGCTAGGTTCGAAAGGTGCGACTAGAATTTCTAAATATTCTACTTTGAATGCTAATTATTTACTTGCTGAATTAAAAAAGGCAGGTTTTTCTGCGGCGTATCCAGGTAGATTAGCCAGTCACGAATTTGTGATTACACTAAGTAAGGAGAAGAAGCAATTTAAGATAACCGCCATGGATTTTGCTAAGAGAATGCTAGATTATGGCTGTCATGCCCCGACAACTTATTTTCCTCTCATCGTGCCAGAGTGTTTTTTAATAGAGCCAACGGAAACCGAAAGCAAAGAAGAGCTAGATATGTTTATTGAGGTAATGCGAGCAGTATCTCGAGAAATGTTGGAATCCCCAGAGTTAATAGTCAATGCTCCATGTAAACAAGTAATTGGACGATTAGACGACGTAAAGGCAGCCAGGGATTTAAATTTAAATTACTATCAGATGAATAACGAGGTTCTCTAAAAATAAAATGTTATTCTTTTTTTGATTTATTTACTGGATTGCCTTCCGTTAAGTTTTTTTTGCTTATAGGATCTGACTGTTTGATTTTTTCTTGAAACAAATACAATCTACGGCGAGCTTTTTCTAATACGGAGGGATTGTCGCTGTTATTTTTTGTTTCCTCACCTGTTTCGTGAGGGTGATTATTTTCCTCTTCAGCTTTTATAGATTCTTGTTCTATAATTGTTTTTCTATCTTTTTTGGCTATCACATATTGATTTTCAAGATATTTAATACGTTCTTTACTTAAGATTAATTGCAGCTCCTTGGTTTTATTTGGTACTTCTATTAATTTGTTTATTTTATCTTTGTTTTGAGTAATTTTATATGCAAAGTGGTGAAAGTCTTCAGGTGTTTGTAGCTCTCTAAGAAAAGTATTTAAATTATAAATAAAATCAACTTGAGTTAGATAAGGTTGAATTATTTCGTAAGCGTTTAAAAAATCGACTTTTATTTTTTTTATTTCAGAAGTGTATTTATCAGCCTCTTGTAAATAATCATTTAGTTTTTTATGTACTTCATAAAATTTATCAAAAGCTTTAGAACATCGCTCTTTAATAATTTTAGATTCTGATTCACAATTATCGATATAATTATATCTTTTTTCTTCTGATTCAAGACGAGCTTTTTCCAGTGATAAATCCTCCATAAGTACTTTATACTCTGGGGCTTTAGAGTCGATTGTTGTCTTAATTAATTTTCTATATAAATCATCAAATTTAGTTAAAATCGGTGTTGATAAGGCTCCTGGTTTCATTCCTAGTGCAAACTCAGTATTATCTGACTCAATAAGAATTTCTTTGCCAAATGTATTGCGCAACTTTTTAAGTTTTTTGATTATTACTTGATTTGATACTGCTCCTACATTTAAGAGTGCTCCTTCTAACTCAGCAGTTAATGCAAGTAAATTCCGAATACCTTTTTGGCTAATGGCAATGGATTTTGTAAGCTCTAATAAGGCTTTTGATCTTTGTTTTGCATCTTCAGGAATATTTGCAATATCAAATTTTTCACCTTTTTCATAAGCCTTA
>MHBB01000082.1:0-21501 GCA_001803185.1 Legionellales bacterium RIFCSPHIGHO2_12_FULL_35_11 | reverse complement strand
TATTTTTTTTTGCATTATAGACAATAGCCTGCTCTCTTTCCCACATTTGATGTATATCAATAGACTTCTTTCGAAACTCTACTGCAGAGGTGAATTGCTTCGTCGATTCAGTGCTCGAATCCTCATGTGCTGGTGTGGATACTGCGGTTCTGCGCGCCTCATCTCCTCGTCCTTCACTATCTGCAGCGAGTTTCGAAAGAGGCCTAATATTTCTATTTTCTACGATACTTTGGTCTATGTTTGGTTGAAGATAGAAGTTTTCAGCAATAAAAGGGATGGTTTTTAATGGCTCAATAATTTTTAATCCATTCTGGATAAGTGTTTTTAGTGTAGCCTCCTCCACAAATGTATCAAGATAATAATAAGCATATAGACCATCACCAATAGTAGCTGATAAAGCATTTATTAAAAAAAATGTTCTATTAACAGTCCAGTATGCGTCTTCATAATCTGCAAGACTCTCAAGTTTTTCCATCATTAGTTTTATTTTATAAAATGCCCCAAATAACTCTTTGTAATTTTTTATAGGCCTGGGGCAGCTATATAGATCATCAAAAGGAGGTGTTTCATAATTTAAGAGTAATTTTTTAACTAATATTTCAGAAAGGTTTTTTTCTAGATACGGGATGAATTGAGTTTTAGTAAAATTAGCGATTTTCTTTGATAGGTCAGAATTTTTTAATCTTTTTAAAAGAGTCGTGTACTCTATTATAGGTGTGGTTTTTAAGGGTTCATTTTCAAGATTATCATTCTTTATTTTTCGATATTTTTCGATTAAGTTTGTTTGATTTTTAGTGTAAATAGACTTCCGTTCTTCTAGTTCTGCCTTAACTTCATAAATCATCTTAATTACTGACTTGATTTTAACTCGCGGTATTTTTTTATATTCATTTATATTTTTTTGATTACATAATCCCAGCAGGTTATTTTTAACTTCATTTATACTATATATTAGTTGTTCATTACCCTTAGGCAACTTAGTTACTATTTCATTTTCATTATGCTTATTTAGCTCGTCAAGAAGTTTATTTAGGATATTTAGGTGCTCATCTATTGCAAAAATTTGATTAGCAAATAGAGATGCTTCATGAAATATTTCATTAGGTAAAAGATTTTGGTTAGCATTTTCTTGCAGAATTTCTGTTTGAACTCTTGTTTGGTATGGGATGTCTTTTTTTCTAATAATTATAGATTCTTGTTTAAATTTTGCATCGGCAATTTTTGTTTCAATTTTTATCAAAACTTGTTTTTTAATATTTTGAATCTTCTTATATTCTGTTTGCCAAATAAAGGGAGCAATTAATTTATAAGCAGTAGATATGGATTTGCTTGTTAAATTGATGCCGCTAGACAGAAGGTTTACGCTAGAATCAACCCAATAAATCCATCCGCTATTATAAAGTTCTTTAAATTCACTAATAATTTCCTCTTCCGGCTCTTTAGTTTTTAGTGAATTTTCAATTTCTATAGTTAATAAATTACAGAGCTCATCTCTATGATTCTCAAAATAATTAGCTGCAAGTATTAATTTAGATTTAATTGCATCTTCGATAGTTAGTTTATTGATTTCATCTATTAATATACTTTGATAATTGTGGAATATGCTAACTATAAGTTTTTTATCATCAATATTTAACCCCAATGAATCAATGAACTCAAATAAATCCGTTACGTTTAATGTTAATCCTAAAACCAAACTGACATCTAAGGCGTTATCATATTTGGCTATTACTGATTGAATTTTTTTATATGCTTGTGCGAATAAAATCCTTTCATATGGGGTTAAATTTTTTATGTTCCCTTGATAATATGTTTTGTTTTCAAAAAGTTTTTCAAATAAATCAAAAAATATCGCAGCAGATTTTTTGAAGTCCTGATATTCTTCGAATTGATATTTTGCTTCCGCTAATCTATTAAAGCGCGCCTCAGTGATTTTATTGGTAAAAATAGAGTCTTGCATACAAGTTAAACTAGGATCAAAGCTAATTGTACTAGTTGTTGCACTTTGAGTTTTGGTATGTAAGGGGTTGTTATAGTGAGTCATTAACTTATTAGCTTTGCCTGTATTGTGTACTTGAGTTGCTACTTGCAAATATATTGATTCTGCTTTTTTTAATATAGGCGTAACTAAAGTCCCAGGTTTTAAGCCAAGATTTTCTTCTATAACCTCTAACTCTATGATTAGATTTGGAGTATATTGATGTTTGATTGCATTAAGAGCCTTAGATGCATCACCATGTGTCTTTTGTGTAACATTTATATATTCACTTAATATCGCTTTGCTAATATATAGAACATTAACAAATAATTCAGGAGCCTTTTTAACTGCTGAAAATCCTCCTAAGTCCTGACTTAGATTATCAAAGGTTTTTTGTAGTAGCATTTGTTTGTTTTTTAAATTTGAGGTAGCAGCTTTATCTTCTGATAACTCGAGAATATCTTGCATTTGTTTAAACCAACTAGGTATATTAGTTATAATAAAATTGATTATGTTATTGGATTTTGAGTTTGAAACTTCATATTTGGGTAAAATGTTAATTATATCAGTAAGAGGTTTGTTTCCTTCACTTGAAAGTGCTTTTTGGCTAAACTTATTAAGTATACTAAGACCAGAATTGAGCTTTAAAGATAATTCATTAAGCTGCGGATATAACAAGCTTTGTATTGTGTCATCTGAATCACTTAGTAATTGGATTGATACGACAATTTCATTAATACCGGTATATAAAGCCGCCACTAATTTTGCTGTTATATTTGTCGCACTATTATCATCTGATAAATTTATATCTTCGATAGCTCGAATGTTTCCTTCTGTATATTTTAGTGTGTTTAATATTTTTTTAATGAAGATTAGTTGGCTTGGGTCCGTGGTATGTAATTGGAAGATTCCATTTTTATCCGGTTTTTTTAGCTCAGTTGATATCCCCTCTACAAAAAAACCACTATTTATAAAGTAATCTAGCAATTCTTCTCGAGTTTTTTGACAGTAGTTTGCAATTTGTATGTCATTTTTCAAAAATATAATTAGCGCTTTAATTGCGCGCGGATAAATATACTCCTTTTTTTCATATGGAATAAAAGACATTTAAGTATCCTTAATTACTATAATAAAAATACTAGTAGTTTTATTATAGACCATAAAATGTATTTTTGAGCCACCTTATACGCCGATCGTATTCATTGCGGTTATTAGGTGAGTTAAGATGTAGTCGATTGAATTAACTGTTGAATAGATATTTATTCCTAATAATCCTCCTATAACAAATAGTAAACCTTTAATTCCTTGACTTTTTTTTCCTGATTGTCCTTGATCAGGATGGCTGCCATGAGCCATAAGTACACATCCACGAATAAACCATATAAAACCTATAGTTTGAATGAGCATCGCCATTGAAGAATAAATATCATAAGTATTTGATGCGGAATATTCCAAAACATTATCCTCACTACCAAATAGGGTTGTAGAAAAGGCGTCTATTAATGAAGGTAAAAAGAAAAGTCCGGTACCAGCTAAAAGGTAACCAGTTGCTACTGCTGTTTGTTGTCCACCGCCATCACCAGAACTTAGCATATCTTTAAATTTGAATATGCCAGATATAAAAAAAGTAAGCCCTAATAAATAAGAAATTCCTTCGAATAAATTGTTAATGGACGAGAGTGATTGGCTTAAATTGCCAAGCATTGCAATTAAATCAGGGGCAGACATAAATTATCTCTTGCAATGTTTGATAATTCCCCTATATTAGAAGATTTTAAATTTCGTGTAAAATATATTATGAAGACCAACACTTTCCCCGTTGTATTAGACGACACATTTATGCTTTCACCAAGTGTGAAACATTTTTCTTTTATAAGCAAACAAGATTTTAATTATATTCCAGGACAATTTATAACCCTACATTTTGAGCAAGAAGGCAAAACTTTTCGTCGTAGTTATAGTATCGCTAATCCGCCAGAAAATAACAACCGGATTGAATTTGCCGCTGGGTATGTGCCAGATGGCCCTGGTACAAATTTATTATTTAATTTGCAGGTTGGTGACGAGTTGCAAATAAATGGTCCTTTTGGTCGGCTTATTTTGAAAGAAGCGTCACCAAAGCGGTATGTGTTAATTGCCACTAGTACTGGAGTAACTCCTTTTAGAGCCATGTTGCCAGAGTTGGAAAAAAGAATGCTGGCTAATGCCGAGCTTAAATGTGTAATCATGTTAGGTGTTCAAAAGCGAGAAGATATTCTCTATAATAAAGAATTTCAACATTGGGCAGAAAGATTAAAGCCACAGTTGGATTTTCAGGCATATTTAAGCCGAGAAACTGCAACTAATCTAGAGCCACGTGAAAACAAAGGTTATGTCCAGAGTGGGTTTGAAACACTAAATTTGAACCCACTCGAGGATGTTGTTTATTTATGTGGTAATCCAGCCATGATTGATGATTCTTTTGAAAAATTAAAAGATCTTGGTTTTACCACACAAAATATTATTCGTGAAAAATATATTTCATCTAAGTAGGAGAAAATTGCATGTATTACGATGAGTTATCAAAAACAATGGAGCATTTACTACAGGAAGGCAAAGGTATTTTAGCTGCTGATGAAAGTAATGGTACTATTGGTAAGAGATTTGAAAGCATAAATCTTGAAAATAATGCGCAAAATCGCAATGACTATAGAGTATTGTTAGCCACGGCTCCAGAAATAGAAAACTATATTAATGGGGTTATTTTATTTGAAGAAACTTTTGAAAATAAAGATAAAAATGGTGGAAGTGTTCCACAATTATTTGCTGACAAAGGTATTTTACCTGGTATTAAAGTCGATAAAGGTTTAACTGTTTTAGCAAATACTCATGATGAAAAAGTAACTCAAGGTTTAGATGGCTTAACTGAGAGGTTAGAAAAGTTTAAATCTTTAGGCGCAAAGTTTGCTAAGTGGCGTAATGTTTATTCTATATCTGAATATACTCCAAGCCTTACAGCTATGAAAGCAGGCGCAGAAATGTTAGCAAGATATGCCGCAGCTTGCCAGTTAGTTGGAATTGTGCCTATCGTTGAGCCAGAAGTATTGATAAATGGCAGCCACTCAATTGAGCAATGTGCAGAATCTAGTGAAATGGTATTGCATGAGTTATTTAATGCACTATTTATTCATCAAGTTGATCTAGAGCATATAGTATTAAAGCCAAGCATGGTTACTTGCGGAATAGACTCAGGCACATTTAGTACCCCAGAAGAAATAGCAGATTTCACTCTGAGTGTTTTTAGAAATACAGTATTTCCAGCTGTGCCAACGATCAATTTTCTATCCGGTGGGCAAACGCCTCAACAAGCAACTGCAAATTTAAATGCTATTAATCATGTTGGATATCAAGCTTGGAATTTAAGTTTTTCTTATGGCCGAGCTTTGCAAGAAGAATGTTTAAAAATTTGGGAAGGGAAGCCAGAGAATGTTGAAAAAGCTCAGGCAGCTTTATTGCATCGCGCAAGATTAAATTCACTAGCTTGTTTTGGTGAATACTCTCCAAGCATGGAGTATTAATCTGCTTTTTCTAGGTTTAATTACTTTGGAGCTGGGGCGTGGATAAACGCGTTTACCACGCCCCAGCTCATTTCTAACCGTGTTTCTTTTTTGATATAAAATTTTTTAGATATAAGACATTTAGTCGTTGTAATAACAATAACTTCTTCAGTTAACTCGTCTAATTTTTTATTTAAAGCAACCCAGGTGCCACCAAATAGTCCGGTTGCATTTATAAAAATTAAATTCGCATCACTAAAATCATAATTTAAATAGTTTCCATTAATAAATGAAATTTTTTTGGCTGAATTACTATATTTAGGATGAGATAGAAGTCGTTTTTTAAGCCTTAAAGATGCCGATTGAAGCTCTTTAAAAATCTCTATCCCAATATTTTTTTTTATATCAAATATCATAGCACAAGCTATATTAGCTTTGCCTACACCACTCCCCAAGTCATAAAATACGGTATTTTTATTTGGATTAACTTGAGATAAGAGCGCAATGAAAGACGTGAAAGTGATCTCTCCGTAAGTATATTCTGGTGCATCTATGTCTTTTCTTGCCGCTTTAGATATAGCAAACCCATTTGCATCTTGTACAAGGCTATTGAAATGTTTTAGATGCTTAGGAATACCTAAGTTACGTTTCCAACGCCATATTTTATATGTATTTCGATAGCTTTTTATACCTACAAGTAGAAATACTAGATTGATTAATATAAAAATTAGGATATCTTTTTTATAACTCATTATTTTTTTTGTAATAATTTTTAATTTATCCTACTGGACTTTATGACTTTTTAAAGGCATCTTCTAAAATGCGTCTTTGCGAGCGATAGTGAAGCAATCTAGAGCCCTTAAACGTCACTAGATTGCTTCACTTTGTTCGCAAAGACGACAATTTTGAGTGCTTTTTGAAAAAGTCATAAAGTCCAGTCCTATTCATCATCTTCTATTGGATAATTCTCTTTAAAGCTATCTATTCTTTCGCGTAATTCCTTACCTGGTTTAAAGTGTGGACTATATTTATCTGCAGTAAGAACTTTTTCACCAGTTTTTGGATTATGGGCATTTCTTTGTGGATGATAATGTAGAGAGAAGCTGCCAAACCCCCTTATTTCGATGCGCTCATTTCTAGCAAGCACATCACTCATTAAGCTTAGTAATTTATTAATGCTATCAGTAATAGTTTTTTCTGGTAAGTTTGTGACTTTATTTGAAATATTTGCTATAAATTCTGACTTAATCATACGCACCTCCGTGCTAGTCAACTATATATTCAAGATACTACAAAATAGTAGACGAATGCTATTGATATTTTATTTACAAATAAGAATTTAGAAATCGGCAAAAATATACCTGCCTATCTGATTGCCACATATTCGTCATTGCGAGCCTGTATACAGGGCCTGAAAAACGTTCCGAACTAACTCGCACTCGTCTTTGCGAACCGTAGGTGAAGCAATCTAGTGACTTTAAGGCCGCTGGATTGCTTCACCTACGGTTCGCAAAGACGAATAGCTGATTAATTTACGTACAAATTGTGAAGTTAGTTAAGAGGTACGAAGCAAACCAGGGTTCGTAGCTATGTTCACTGGGTTGCTTCGTATCTCGCAATGACGAAATTATCATAATATGTGACAACTGGATAGGCGGAAAAATATAAATTACGCCATTACATATCTGGATCTGGAACTTTGTGTCGCTTCTCGTGGAGTACAACTTATAGAGCTACATAATCTGGAATGTGCCTGAGATTTACTCCAAAAGGAGTGTAGATCCGCATTACTTTCTACAGCTAAAGCTTTAAGTAAAGTATCAGTATGCTTGTTTGGCTGGAAAATATTTTCGTCTTCTTCCATATTATCTGGCAATTCCGCCAGGATTTTGTTTTCAGATTCAGTTAATGTAATATCTTCTTTTATCCCAATTTCCATTTCTGTATGTAATGAGTTTTCATAATGTTCTTTTTGCTCTGCGTTTTCAACCAACAAAAAGTATAGGTAAGATAGGTAATTTGCTTTTGGATTTTTTTCTTTATATTTAAAATAGTTGGGTGTATCTTTATCGAAAATTACCTCCCACTTAGCTGACAAGCAAAAAATAGAATAAAATAAAAAGTCCCTTAAAAATCTAGTTGGCAGGTCATTATTATGTTCGTGTTCACTTTTCCCTTTTGCCCTCGCTTCAGTTAATGAGGCAATATCATGATTATGAGCATGCTCAAAATGAACAAAGTAAAGCAGGTCTTCAAATAGCTCGGCAATGAAACCAATAAAAGCACTGAGAAATTGCTCTATTCCTTCTACTTGATCGCTTGTGGCGCAAATACTTAATAGATGTCCTATAAATAGTAGAGTACGAAGAGGAGCATATGTAACTGCTAAAAATATTCGAAATGGATTGAAAAATTGCCCCCATGTTTTGTCCTTATTTTTTAATGTATTATTTAGAGAAATCACCAAATACAGAGCTAAGTTTTTTATACTGTAATGAAGCTCTGATTTTTCACCATTAAAATTAAAGTCAATGCGATTTAATATAAATAAGCTGAAGTAAGCATTGTCTGCTATTTTAATATTAGCGTCATTTTCTTGGTAAGTTAAATTAGATGTATTGCGTTTATTACTTTTCTCTCTTTTATCATTTATATAATACTTATCGGCTTTTTTAATTAAAATAAGATTTTGACCAACTTTATATTTTTTATTATCCTCTGAATTAGCCTTTATTAAGGTTACATGTAATGGATGGTTTTTATCAGATTCACTTTCCGCATATTCAATCAGTTCATCTGCTGTGTTAACAGAGTTAGTTATATTAAATGCTAGGGCAGCTAGGCCGAGCACACCTGCAATAACAGCAGCAAAAGCCGCAGGCATTTTACCTATCCAGCTAAATAGTGACCTTGAGTGCCGCAAAATTGTTAACCATGTACCGGCTGTAAAAATAGTAAGGGTAATAGCAAGGGTAAAGATAGCAGTGAAAAAAAATGCTTTGGATAGGTTATAAATGCTTGGATTATTTTTGATATCAGTGATAATCGCTGTAGCACGCTTTTGCAATAAGTCATCTTTAATTAAGTTATCAATGGCATTATAAGTAACTATAACAAAAGCGACACCCGCAATTATTGACATTGGAATGATAACTGCTGGTAACATACTCATAGATAGAGCAGAAATAACTGGAATTATGCTAAACGCCTCAACTAACAGGTATGATGTGCCAAGAGCCATAAAAATGCCACTAATTGCTCCAAACGTTTTTGCAATATTATTAAGTCTGGTTCTTTGTAAAATTTTCTTTTGCCATTCATCTTGGTAATGTATTGCTAAGAAGCTATTTAATTCGGATTTGAAATTTTGTATATTATCATTTTGTTTTATATTATTTTTTGATTCACTCCCTGTTTTAGAGAAGAGTATTTGTGCAAATTCTTTTTCTAATATAGATAAACTAATATCTGATTTATTCCTTGCTATTTCACTCTGTGGTTTAAGATTTGTATCAGAAAATTTATTATTTAGAATTAATAAATTGATATAGCATTTAAAAAAGTTAGGTATGTTGTTATTTGCGCGAGATAAAATATCGTCTGAAACATTTGTCGTATATTTTTCTATGAAACCAATAAATTCTCCATCTTTTATTTGTAGGTAACCAGGAATGGTTAATTTTTGATTGGTGTTTTTATGTAAACTAGTTAGTTCATTATAAAAATCTTCTTCGTTAGGTAAATTTAATTCAGAATAAGATAATGTTTTCTTCCAAGAAGTATTCTTTTTATTAATGGAGCTTCTTATTTCTGCATATAAAATTTTGCAGTCTGATATCTCTGACTCAATATCAAGATTCGAATGATTTAATGATTTAATTTTTTTATTTAACTCATTAACCTTATCAAGGCATTGAAATATTTCTTGTAACTCACTATTAATTTCTACTAAGCATTCTTTTGCCAGTTGTTCTTTAACATAGTTTGGGTTAAGGAAATTATATATTGCTTGCTGAATATTTTTGTAGATTATTTCCCCCTCATAGCCAATAGAAAGCCAGAAACCGGCTATGGCTAAGGGAAGAATAGGTAGTAAGATCCAAATACCACTAAAACATAAAAAACCAAGGGTAATGCTAGAGCCAATGACTAACAATGGTGCAATCACATATTCAACAATTTTCTTAAAGGTTATTCTGGGAGGATAAGCTGAGAAATTTTGCCATACATATTCAGTGAAAGAAGCCATGTAAGTACATCTCTACATCAAAAATGACATTTTATATCAAATGATAATCATTATCAACAACTGATGGGGAAGTTGAATCTAGATGTATTAGTTTCTATATTGAAACTTTCGGTCGTTTTATCATCTATTTCTTGCATCGCGAGATTTATAGCAAAATAGTAATCATTTAAAATCTGGTTTTGTTCATCAGAGGAAAGTTTTTTTATTCTTTGCTCTTCTTTCTCATAATAATTTGCTAAGTCAGCAGGAGATCTCTTGTCATGCGTAGCTTTATTAATGGCACTTTGAATTAATACTTGGTTTTGAATCGCTAGTTTTTGGCGATCATTTGTTTTAAATAAACTCTGACTTGATAAGTTTGAAGTAGGTTTGATTGGTGAAATAAGATTTTTAATATTTAAAGCAATGGCGTTGTATAAGCAATTATTATCTTTTAAAACAAAATTTTCAGGTTCTGTTTGCCAGTGTTGGTTATTATCATTATACAGATGAATAGTTGGTGCATTCAAACCTTCTAAATGAAGACACCATGTGCAATCTGCCCTAGCTGAATTTACAGATGTTACAACAACATTGTATTTAAGGTATTCGCCTAGTGCTATCGCTTCAAGATCTGTTCCCCAGGTGCCATTGATTTTTTGTTTCTCAAGGTATTTTTTATATGGAATATTTGTAGCAGCTAGATGTTCTCCACGAAATTGTTTAGCTTTGGGCGTTTGCGCCGATCCAAGATGTTTAACTGCAATTTTTCTCAAGATTGGAGCAATTTTTTTTTGTATGTTTTCTGAAGATTCGTTAAAATCGCGTGGATGTATAGACAAAAGCTCGGCTAGCTTATTAACACTAACTGATGGTTTAAAGTCAGCTTTCTTAAATATTCTAGTATTATCGATAACTTCAGGCATAAAACATACTTATGTCATATCTAAAATTAGCACATTATCACAATTTTCCCATATTTTCATCATTACTTACAAAAAACTCCAGGGCTGTCGCGTCAAATTAATCAATGCTGGCCTGTAGGTTGGGCCTTGGCCCAACAAAAAATGCAGCTTTTTTATCGTTGGGCCAAGGCCCAACCTACGCCCCGTCTATATTATTTGATGAGACAGCCCTGCAAAAAACTCCAGGGTTCGTAGCTATGTTCCCTCACTGCCATTAAGTTAAGAAAAACACTGTCATTCCAGCGAAGGCGGGAATCTATTTCTAAGCAGGCACAGTGCCACTTTAGGGATAGATTCCCGCCTTCGCTGGAATGACAAAATCCTTAACTTAATGGCAGTGACTCGGCGGTCTACTCCACCTGTGTGAAGTGACATAATTTGGTGTTATTTTTGATCATATGTGCTAATATAGTAGCATAAGCTCAAAATATAGGCGATTTAATTATGGGTCCAGATGAAAATATAACAGAAAAACTATTGAGTGAAATAGGTCAATATAATGTTAACGAGGTTAATAAAATAAAAGATGTTAAAGATGTTAAAGATGTTATTGAGGCGATAAAAAGCAAATTTTATGGAGAAAAAGGTCAAGACAATGTTAAAACTGCAAGAACTGACTTTATAACATCTCTCTTTGCTAAAAAGAATGAGCACAAACCACTTTCTCTGCGAATACAAGATAGAAATGAGCTAATTAAAGATAATCAAGCGATTAAAGCAACTGTGAGTATGGAGAACTTATTTGGGGAGAATGGATTAAAATTATTTCAATCTGCTTTAGAAGAAGAGCGTTATAGTACACAATATATGGATGCTGTTATAAATGCTTCAATTTCTGCAGATAAAACAGGAAAATTAGAAAATCGTTTAATTATTCCTTTTGGAGGTCCATCCGCTTCTGGTAAGTCTTTTGCTAAAGATAGCTTGGTTGAACATGCTATTAACTCTGTAGGAAAAGAAGAAGACGAGTCTTCTCGTATTATTGTAGCTTTTATCGATGGTGGAATTGGTCGAGAAGTTTCACAAATAAGAAGGTTTGTTATTTTGTATGCTTTGAGTCTTGGTTATACTGGTATTTCTAATCTTGAAAAATATACAGATGGCTATTTAAAATCAGTTAAACAAGATCTTTTTGCTGCAGTTAAAGATAATGAAAAGATTAATTTAGTTATACCTGAAACATTTGCCAAGCTAGGTCTTCCCGGTTCTACCGATAAACTTAACATTGCAGATATGATTAATGATCACGTTAAATCTAAAAAGACTACTGTGATGTATGCACGAGTTACCGATTCTGATAGAGAGGCAACCAAGCATGGTGGAGAAGCTCGTTCTTGGTTAACTGATACTGAATTTACTGTAAAACAGGTAGACCTTACTTTAAATCCGAAAAAAATACCTGAATGTAAAGCGTATAAGGCTGGAGGTAAGTTTGGTGAAACTGTAAATTTTGATTATGGAGAAAAAAATTCTATTACGGTTGGAAAAAAATTTTTAAGTAGTGTTTTAAATCTTGTGAGAAACGCAGCAAACGCAGAGGATGCAGCTATATTTAATAAACAAGTTATATTTACCTGTGTAAATGATTTAAGGTTATAT
Organism: Legionellales bacterium RIFCSPHIGHO2_12_FULL_35_11; assembly: GCA_001803185.1. Taxonomy (GTDB): domain Bacteria; phylum Pseudomonadota; class Gammaproteobacteria; order Legionellales; family Legionellaceae; genus 2-12-FULL-35-11. The sequence continues at coordinate 9,195 of MHBB01000082.1, read as the reverse complement.
AAAAAGGATAGTGAAACACATGATTGGAAAAGAGTATTAAACAATTCTCAAGGCACAATAAGAGTTTCTAAGAGAGTATATGAAGACTGGGAGAAATCAGGCAAATCTTTGCCTTTAGATAAATTTAATAATAATTGGAAGGGAAAAAAAGTCTTAATATTGGGGCAATCGCAATCCCTAGCAAGAACAGCAGATGATAGGCAATCAAAATTTTTAAGAAATATTATTGAAATGAAGACAGTACCAGGTATTGAAAAGATTAAAAAATATTATTCAAATGTACACGAAGGAACAGGCAAGGAATCTGATCAAATTAAAGAATCTTTTCCAGATTTTGCGAAAGTTGATGACTTTAACCCATTTGAAATTGATAAGCTTGATGAGAACCCATTGTGGATGGTATTAAAAGCAATGATTCCTGTTAGTGGAAAATTTAGTGCGGAAGCAAAAATAAATGCATATGCTAAAATTGCTGAAGCTGTAATTGATCGAAGAATTGGCGAAAAAGATAAATTTAAAGTCATTTATAACATTCAAATGAATGCTTGGGAAGTGGCACAAACAAACTTAGATGCATTTAATCGATATAAAAAAATTTTCGGTCCTGATAGCATGTTTAATGAGTATGTAGCGGAAAAGATTAAGTCGCATAATACGAGTTGGAATAAGAATATTCATTTATTAACAATGGATGAACTAAATAAAGCAGAGAATAATCTCAATCAGACCATGGCACCAAGTAACAACCAAATTAATGTAAATCAAACTGAACCAAATTCGTCGGCCGATAATTCGAATGAAACATATGAAGTGGCCGAGGCGCAAACGTTAAATAAGAATAATGTCACTTCTAAGGATTCAGTCACTGAAAATGATATATCATCTTCAGAATCACAAAATGAGCAAGAAATGTCTTTAAAAGACATGTTACCTTTAAAAGACATATTAAAAAAATTTGAAAAAGCTTTTGAAAAGACAAATAGTTATGGAATAAAATGCATGATTAAGGAAATGAAAAGATTAACAGAAGAGCAAGGTAATGAGGATGACAAATTTGAAGAAATTAGTCGGTATATGCATAATTTTGTTACATTCAAAAACAGAGTAAATGATCCATGGTATAAAAATAAAAAATTTGGTTTTTTTGGTAAAGGACGAGCTGAAAATGTACAACTATTATATGAACAAATGTCTAAGAAAAATTTTTCATTAAAAGAATTGAATCTAACCATTTTAGATAATAAGCCAGCAGAGCAAGACAATACAAAAAAATCTTCTTTAACCTAGAAAAAGCAGTTGAGCTCTACTACGAATGCTACGATCTCAACTGCTTTTTCTAGGATCATTTGTTTTTGGTAGGAGGTTTAAGGCGGCTGTTATACACTGACTTTTGAGAAGGTTCATGTTCGTACTAAATAAATTAGTTTTTGTGCCTTGATATTTTGTAAACACATTGTAGAATGTAGTACTTCTTTTTAACAATCCATTGTGTTGTGCAATGCACTTGAAAAATGGAACATAGCTACGAACCCTGGTTTGCTTCGTACCTCGCAATGACGAGTATGTGGCAACCAGATAGGCAGGAAAAATTCATCAAATTGCCTTTTAATATTCACTAATGATTTTAATTAATACATTGTTGCATGTATTCAAAAAAAATACAAGCTGATTTTTAGGTTCGTTTCTTTCAGAAAGTTAAAGTAAAAATAATTTATTTTCGAAAAGCTTGTAAAATAGCTTGCTTGAACCAAGGAATCACAGTATACTTGCCTTCAGTTGACGCGGGGTGGAGCAGCCTGGTAGCTCGTCGGGCTCATAACCCGAAGGTCGTAGGTTCAAATCCTGCCCCCGCTACCAATTTCTTAAAGCCCCATTTATGGGGTTTTTTATTATCCTAAAATTTTTCTTGAGTTAAATTTACACACTCAAGAGGTTAGGAGTTAGTTTATGATACAGAAGAAAATTGAAGATTATCTTCAACCAGTTCTGGAAGATATGGGTTATGAACTTTGGGGTTGCCAATATTTAACACAAGGCCGACATTCTTTATTACGAGTATATATTGATAAACCAGAAGGCATAGGGATTGAAGATTGCGAGCAAGCAAGTTATCGTATTAGTTCTCTTTTGGATGTAGAAAACCCAATTTCTGGAAATTATAGTTTAGAAGTATCTTCTCCCGGAATTCCAAGATCATTGTTTTATATTGAGCAGTATAAACGCTTTGTTGGTGAGCAAGTAGAAGTAAAATTGGTGAAACCTGTTTTAGGAAGACGAAAGTTTACAGGTAATATTTTATCAGCTGATTCTGAAATTTTAAAACTTCAAGTTGATGAAGAAGAGCAGAGTTTTCTTTTTTCTGACATTGTAAAGGCAATCTTGATATCTAAGTGAGGCAAGTAATGGGTAAAGAGTTAATATTAGTTGCTGAGGCACTATCTAATGAGAAAGGCGTAAGTAAAGAAGTAGTATTTGATGCGATTCAGGCGGCTCTTGAATCGGCAACTCGTAAATTATCCAGCATTGATATTGGAGTTAGAGTTGTCCTTGATCATAGGAAAGGAGATTATGAAACTTTTCGTTACTGGGATGTAGTCGCTGATGATGAGTTAGAATTCCCGGATAGGCAGTTAACAATCGAACAAGCTGAAGAGAAGAAATCAAATGCTGCGCTCGGCGATCACATAGAAGAACCAATTGAATCCATTGAATTTGGTAGGATTGCTGCTCAGACTGCAAGACATGTTATTTTTCAGAAAATTCGTGAAGCAGAAAGACAATTGGTAGTTGATAAATTTAAAGCAAAATTAGGTCAGCTTATTTATGGAGCAGTAAAGAAAGTTACCAGAGATAATATTATTATTGATTTGGGTGGCAAAGCAGAAGCCTTTTTGCCTCGGACAGAAATGCTACCGCAAGAAATGTTTCGCACTAATGATAGAGTCAGGGCTTATTTATATGATATTCCTGAAAATGCCCGTGGCCCACAATTACTTGTTAGCCGGACAAAGAAAGAAATGTTGGTGGAATTATTTCGAATTGAAGTTCCTGAAATTGGCGAAAATATTATTGAAGTTAAAGCTGCTGCTCGTGAGCCAGGAAATCGTTCTAAGATAGCTGTTAAAACTAACGATGGACGCATTGACCCTATTGGCGCATGTGTTGGTATGCGAGGAGCTCGAGTTCAAGCAGTATCAAGTGAGTTAGGCGGTGAAAGAGTAGACATCATTCTATGGGATGACAACCCAGCACAGTTAGTAATTAATGCGATGGCTCCTGCAGATATTTCATCTATAGTAGTGGATGAGGACTCGCATACTATGGATCTTGCTGTTAGTAAAGAGCAACTGTCGCAAGCTATTGGTAGAAATGGACAAAATGTCCGGCTAGCTAGCCAGCTAACAGGTTGGACATTAAATGTAATGACAGCTGAGGAGTTTGAAGGTAAAAGCCAAGAAGAGTCGCAGAAAATTCAGAGCTTGTTTGTTGATACACTAGATATCGATGAAGAAATAGCAACGGTTCTTATTGAAAATGGTTTTACATCTTTAGAAGAAATAGCGTATGTTCCAAAAGAAGAATTATTAGCCGTCGAAGAGTTTGATGAAGAAATCGTCGAAGAACTACGAAATCGCGCTAATAACAAATTACTAGCCCAAGCATTAAGTTCAAATGATGATAAAAAGAAATCTATTAGTAAAGAGCTTACATCTATTGAAGGAATAACAGCTGGTTTAGCCAAAGAATTAATTAGTATCGGTATAACTAATACTGAAGAGTTGGCTGAACAATCAATAGATGAATTGTTGGATATTCCTGGCATGACAGAAGAAAAAGCCGGTGAAATAATTATGAAAGCAAGAGAGCCTTGGTTTCAATAGACACGCAAATAGCAGCTTAAAATATAGCTGTTTAGAGGGGAATAAATTATGGTGGATGTGACAGTTAAACAATTAGCTCAGGTAGTCGGTATTCCTGTTAAGCGTTTATTGACTCACCTACAAGAAGCTGGTTTGACAATTGCTAATGAAGCACAAAAAATCAATGAAGAAGAAAAGAGGATTTTGCTTAGCCACTTAAATAGCAGCCGCTCAGGTAATACAAACACATCTTCTTCTGGAAAGATTACTCTTAAGAGAAAAAGTGTTTCTCAAGTAGCAAGTCATGATGTTAACAGTGGGAAGAAGGTTAATATTGAGGTTCGGAAAAAGCGTGTTTATATCAATGCCCCATCTGAAGAATCAATTGATGAAATAGTTGAAGAGTTAGAGCCAGAAAATATTATCTCTGAAGAAATAACAGTAGAAGAGACAATTGAGTCAGGCGATGTAACCCAGGCAAAAATTACAGAAAATAATGAGCTTGAAGTTGTTGAAAAAAAACTGGAAAAATCTAGTGAAATTGCCCAGCATGATGAGCAAGAAGTAATAGCAAAAGAAGCTGTCATTTCAGATACAATTGGCGTAGTTGAAAAAATAGAGTTACTTTCTAAATCGGAAGCTGCTCCTTCGGAGAAAAAAAGAGAATCTAAGCCAGAGAAAGCATATAAAACGAAAGATGATTCTAAAGATAGTGATGATTCAGACTATAAGCGTAAAGGTAAAAAATCCAAGCATATTAGCGTCCCTCAGGAAAATATGGATGAAAATGGAGGTTTTGCTAGAAGACATAAACCTAAAAAAAGAAAAGGCGATAAATCAGATAGATACCGTGAAGCAGAAGAGAGCATTACTCATCAATTTGAAAAACCTACAGCACCTACTATTCGTGAGATTCATGTTCCTGAAACTATAACAGTGGCAGATTTAGCTAAAAAGATGTCAGTTAAAGCTGCAGAAGTTATTAAAATTATGATTCAACTTGGCGCTATGGCGACTATTAATCAAGTTATAGATCAAGAAACGGCTATCATTATAATTGAGGAAATGGGCCATAAAGCTTTCGTTCTAAAAGAAAATGAAATTGAAGATAGTTTAGAAAATGATGCCTTTACAGAGGGTGAGGAGCAACCAAGGGCGCCTGTTGTTACTATAATGGGCCATGTTGATCATGGTAAAACCTCTCTTTTAGATTATATTAGACGAACTAAAGTGGTTTCCAGTGAGGCTGGTGGTATAACGCAGCATATTGGTGCTTATCATGTTAATACTGATAAAGGCGTTATAACATTTTTGGATACCCCTGGTCACGCAGCCTTCACAGCTATGCGTGCACGTGGTGCAAAGGTAACTGACATTGTTGTTTTGATAGTTGCAGCTGATGATGGTGTTAAGCCACAAACTGTAGAGGCTATTATGCACGCGCGTGCAGCTAAGGTCCCTATTATTGTTGCGGTAAATAAGATTGATAAACCAGGCGCGGATCCTGAGAAAGTGATGAATGAACTATCTACCCTCGAGGTTATTGCCGAATCTTGGGGTGGTGATACTATGTTTGTTAATATTTCAGCTAAATCAGGTGAAGGCATTGATAGTTTATTGGATGCTATATTATTACAATCGGAAGTTCTTGAGCTTAAAGCGCATAATGAAGGTTCAGCTAAGGGTATTGTTATTGAGTCTAGATTGGATAAAGGTCGAGGGCCTGTTGCTACAATTCTTGTCCAAAGTGGGCGATTAAAGCGTGGTGATATAATTTTAGCTGGATTGCAATACGGACGTGTGCGAGCTTTGATTGGTGATAATGGAGATCAGGTTGAAAGTGCTGGCCCATCAATTCCAGTTGAAATTCAAGGATTATCAGCAATTCCCCATGCTGGTGATGATGCAATTGTTGTAAGTGATGAAAAGAGAGCACGAGAAGTTGCTTTATTTAGACAAGGTAAATTCCGTGATGTTAAATTAGCTAGACGGCAAAAATCTTCATTAGAGGGAATTTTTGAAAATTTAGCAGCATCAGATCTAAAAACATTAAATATCGTTTTAAAAGCAGATATGCAGGGTTCTGTAGAAGCGATAGCGGATGCTCTTACTAAGTTATCTAATGATGAAGTTAAGGTTGAGGTTATTGCCCATGGTGTTGGCGGTATAACTGAATCAGATACACAACTTGCGATAGCATCCAATGCGTTGCTAATTGGTTTTAATGTGCGTGCAGATGTTGGTGCTAAAAAATTAGCTGAACAAGAGTCTTTCTCTATACATTATTTTAGTGTTATATACGATATAGTTGATCAGGTTAAAGGCGCTTTAAGTGGAATGCTTGCGCCGACTTTCAAAGAAGAGATTGTTGGTATTGCCGAGGTTAGAGATATTTTCCGCTCACCAAAGCTTGGAGCCATTGCTGGTTGTATGGTAGTCGAGGGTGTTATTAAGCGCAATAACCCGATTCGTGTGTTAAGAAACAATGTTGTTATTTATGATGGAACTCTCGAGTCGTTACGTAGATTTAAAGATGATGCGTCTGAAGTAAAACAAGGCATTGAGTGTGGTATTGGAGTAAAAAACTATAATGATATTAAAGTAGGTGATTTAATTGAAGTTTTTGAAACAATTCAAATAAAACGAGAAATCTAAAATATTTAAATATGAGTGATTTTAAGAGAACAGACAGAATAGCAGAAATGATTCAAAGGAAACTTGCTGAGCTTATTCAGAAAGAGATTAAGGATCCTAGATTACCTGGTTTTATTACGATTTCTGCAGTTAAAGTTTCTAAGGATTTGAGTTATGCAAAAGTATATTTTACTGTGTTTAACGGGGATCCTGAGGAAACAAGTGTTATTTTAAACTCGGCTAAAAGTTTTCTTCGTACAGCACTAGCTAGAACATCTACACTTAGAACGGTTCCTGAGTTAAATTTTGTCCATGATAAATCTATAGAATACGCGAATCGTTTGAGTAGGTTAATAGATGAAGTTAACGACCAAACAGACGATGAGCAATAATTTAACTCTTAAAAAGAATATAGATGGTATTATTTTATTAAATAAACCGAAAGATTTATCTTCAAATGCAGTTCTTCAAAAAGTTAAGCGAATTTTTAAAGCAAAGAAGGCTGGTCATACTGGAAGCTTAGATCCTATGGCAACAGGAATGTTGCCAATTTGTTTTGGCGAAGCTACAAAAATATCACAATTTTTACTTGATGCTGATAAGTGTTATGAGGTCGAAGGTTGTTTTGGTTCTAAAACTAATACTGGTGATGCGATGGGCGAAATTGTCGCTCAAAATAATAATTTTTCAATTTCTAAATTAGAGCTAAATACAATTTTATCATCATTTATTGGTAATATTTCACAAATTCCACCAATGTTTTCTGCTTTAAAATATCAGGGACAGCCTTTATATAAATTTGCCAGAAAGGGTATAGATATAGAGAGAAAAAGAAGAGATATCATGATATATGATATAAAGTTGGATAGTTTTGAAGGTAAATATTTTAATTTAACAGTATTTTGCAGCAAAGGTACATACGTTAGGACCTTGATTGAGGACATTGGTGAAAAATTAGGAACTTATGCGCATGTGACTAAGCTTAATAGAACTTATACTGCAGGTTTTGCAGATGAAAAAATGTATACTTTAGTGGAATTAGAGTCAAAGGCAGAAAGCGAGCTTACGCAAATTTTATTGCCAGCTGATAGAGCTATATTAGGATTACGACAAGTAATTTTATCGCCTCTGGAAGTATTAGAAATTTTTCAGGGGAAAGTTATTCATTCTACCATTCCTAGTGAGCAGTATATTGGTTTGGTGCGAATTTATAGTGGAGAAATGCGGTTCCTTGGTGTTGGTGAAATAAATGAAGAAGGTTGGTTAAAATCAAAGAGATTATTTATTGGGAATGCAGCGAGTTTTTGTTAAATGAAATTTTCTATAAATATTATTGGAGCGAGTGCTCTTGGTCAGACTTTAGCTAAGTTATTTGTGGTAAATAATTTAGGTATTATTGGCGGAATATATAATAGAACGCCGATTAAGGCTAAGAAAGCGATAGAATTTATTGGCTCAGGGGAATATTGTTCGTCAATAGCCGATTTACCGCATGCAAATATTACATTTATAACAACCGCAGATGAATACATTATACCTGCAGCTCAACTGTTTAGTGAGAATAAAAATATTCAGCCAAATGATATAGTAGTGCATTGTAGCGGTGTTTTATCTTCAAAATATTTGGAATTGTTACGTGAAAAAAATTGTTTGCTTGCCAGTGTGCATCCGATGCGGAGTTTTGTAATACCAGAAAAAAGTGTTGCTGAATATCCCGGGACATATTGTGCTTTGGAAGGGGATCTGTTTGCTATTCCATTTTTAGAAAAATTATTCGTAGGCATTGGGTCGATTGTGTATTTGGTGAATAAAGATAAAAAGGCTCTTTATCATAGCGCAGGAGTGTTTGCATCAAATTATTTATTAACTATGGCCAAGCAATCAATTGAAGTTTTAGTAGAATCAGGAATAGACAGAGAGATGGCGGTAAATATCACTACATCGTTAATGTCAGGGACTCTAAATAATTTAATTAATTTAAAATCAGCGGAAGCAGCTTTAACCGGACCTATCAAGCGTGGGGATCAAGCTACAATTGATATGCATTTGCACGCTTTGTCTGGTAGCTCCCGAAAAGATTTATATTTTACATTGGCAAAAGCTACAAAAGAACTATTAAATATTTTATAAATATCGACTACACTTAATGTAAAGATTATTTATAAAAATATTAAAATGTTTTCAGAGTTAATATCTCATTATAGAAGAATTTTGCTAAGTCCTTTTTCAAGTGATGATTGCATAATTGGGCAATTTATTGGTTTAATAGTTACACCAGTTGTTTTTTCAGGATTGGCAGTAGGTTTTTTCATTCTGGCTGCTATTTATTTGCTGGCTTTTATAATTCAATTACTTAGAGCATTACTTTTATTTGAGTTACATATTAAAAATCAAATAGAAATGACAGTGACTTGTGGGGCACTTGTGATAGCATCATTAACTATTGCAGCAACGCTAAGTTCAGCATATGCGATAGGACTAATTACTAGGTCAATTATGTGCTTTATTGAAAGGAAAGATAGTTGTGATGAAATTGATGATGCTAATAAAAATGGTCTTGATAGCATAGCGGCAGTTTTTATTAATCCTAGAAAAAGCAGTTGAGATCGTAGCGAGAATGACTAATGTACTGAATTTTAAAGATTTTTTCATGTTTTTTTGACGAAGGCATAGTCACCACTATGGTGAGTTAAAAAAACAT